>JAJFUG010000053.1 GCA_021372515.1 bacterium | reverse complement strand
CCAGGGCCAGAAGCTCGGCCTCGAGCTGGCCGCTTACTGTCAGGTAGGCCTGGCGTCCGAAGAAATCCTTGTGCTTGGTGGAGCTGACATGGAACAATTCGCCCGCGCCCTCGCAGTCGCTGGCGCTGATCAGCGGGGTGTGGATGTAGAGGAAGCCCTTGCGCCGGAAAAAGTCGTGGATGCCCTGGCTCAGGTGGCTGCGCAGACGGAACACCGCGCCGAAAGTGTTGGTGCGCGCCCGCAGGTGGGCTTTCTGGCGCAGGAACTCGAGGGTATGTTTCTTTTTCTGGATCGGGTAGGTCTCGGGGTCGGCCGGGCCGAGTAACTCGAGGCTCACAGCGCGCAGCTCATATTTCTGGCCCTGGGCCGGGCTTTCCACCAGCTCGCCCACGGCGCGCAACGCGGCCCCGGTCTGGAACTCGGCCAGGTGCTCGAAACCCTTTGTCTCGGGCGAGGCCACGATCTGAAGTCCGGCCAGCGTGCTGCCGTCGCTCAGATCGATGAACCCCACGTTGGGGCTCTGGCGCAACGAGCGCACCCAGCCTCCCACGGTCAGGGTCTGCCCCAGCGGACCGCCGGCCAGGATATCCTTTATCCGGTCACGTTTCATAGGCGGAATTCCTTTGTTTCAGGCGATGTTTCGAAGTGTTTCTCACAGAGGGGCCAAGCCCGGTTGATTGCCTGAAAGATGCCTGTCCGGGCCGAGGATGTCAAGCCCGGGGAGGCCGCCGCCCGGCTCAGCCGAGTCCCGGAAACAGCTCCAGCGCACCGGCGGCGATGAACTCCACCGCGATGGCGGCCAGCAACAGGCCCATCAGGCGGGTGGCGATGTTGATCCCGGTGCGGCCGAGCCGCCGCCCGATGGGGTCGGACAGACTGAGCACCACCCAGACAGTCACCCCGACCAGCAGCACGGCCAGGCTCATCAGCACCTGGTGCCCGAGGCCCGGAATGCGCTGGGTCTCCACGATCACCAGTGCGATCGAGCCGGGGCCGGACAGCAGCGGGATGCCGATCGGCACCACGCCCACCGAGTCGCTGTCGTGGGCGTAGCGGGCCTCATCCGGCCCGTGCTTGAACTTGTTCGGCCGGGCGTAGAGCATCGAGATCGACATCATCAGGATCAGGATGCCGCCGCCCACCCGGAACGCCGGGATGCCGATCCCGAAAAAGTTCAGCACCGCGTGTCCGATCCAGGTCACGGCCAGCAGGGTGCAGAGCACGGTGAGCGAGGCGGTCTTGACCGTGCGGCGACGGGCGGCGCGATCCTGGCCCTCGGTGGCGCCCAGGATCACGGGGATCGCTCCGATGGGGTTTACAATGGCCAGGATGCCGATGAACAGGCGGAAATAATCGTTCCAGAGCTGCATGGCGCTTCCCTGGGAATAGGGTTACATACCGTGTCGATATTCAGAATATTCAGGGCCTGTGAGCGAAAGAGGACAATCCCCCTGCCACAGTAGCTTCCGGTCAGGCTTTGTGTATCAGTTTACGGGCGAACACAAGGTTCGCCCCTACGACATCGCCCGGCATCTCAGGAAAATAAACCTGCTTGCGGCTGTCAGGCCGCCGCAGTTCAGTCTTTGGGGGCCGCACCTGTCTGAGCCTCCCGCCAGGGCAGCGTGTAATCGAGCCTGAAACGGCCGGGGGCGTAATTGTCGCAAGGCCCGGCGGCGATTCGCGGCAGCGCCGCCGCTGCAACGCGGCAGCGGAGAAAATCCTCGGGCACACCGCAGTCAGAAGAGGTGTCGTGGTGCGGACGAGTTTGCGGCCCCCGCTGGCTTTGCTGCTTTGGCCAAAACCAAAGCAGAATACAGGTTTTGGGCTTCTTAGGGCAATTACCTACCCCTCTGCTCTCCTTTAAAAAAGGGGAAGCTGCGCTCCCTGTGCTCCGGCTTTCATTCAGGAACAGAGTCAATCCTATCACTTGCCTTTGCGGCTGAATATGTCTTGGAGCTTATGCACCAGCAGGCTGTCGTTCTCCGGGACAAAGCTGCCCGGGTGCGTGGTGTTGGGGAACCCGACAATCTCCTTCGGTCCGCGCAGGCTGTTGAACGCGGAGTAGACCGTGGTGGCCGGGCAGGACTGGTCCAGGTAGCTCACGGTGAAAAAGGCCGGCACGCGGATCATTCCAGCGGCCAGGGCGGCGTCGAAATACCCGGCCGTGCGGATGACCCGCGGATCGGGCGAGTCCTCCGGGATCAGGTGCGGCCAGCCGGTGGGACGCTCGACCAGGGCGCCGCTGTAGTCGCACATGGCGGGCACGTGGACTGTGACCGCCCGGATACGCCGGTCCACCGCGGCGGTCAGAAGACTGAGGCCACCGCCCTGGCTCGCCCCGGCCACCGCGATCCGGCTGCTGTCCACATCCGGCCGGGAACAGAGGTAGTCCACGGCGCGCACCGCGCCCAGCACCACGCGGCGGAAATAGTAGCGGTAGGGGTCATCCGCGCCCTGGGACGGTCCCCAGGCGGGGACACCACGCTCCATGAGCGACTGGTAGTAGCTGTCCTCGCGTCCCAGCTCCAGGCCGTGCGGATTGATCGCCAGCACGACCATCCCGCGGCGGGCGTAAACCTCCATCGGGTCGGTGTGGTACTCCTCCAGGCCGCCCGGCGCGCCCTGGATATAGACCACAGCCGGGAACGGCCCCGCGCCGTCCGGCACGCTCAGCCAGCCCCAGATACGCGAGCCCTCGACATTGGCCAGGCTGACCCGGTAGCGGATCACTCCGGCTGCGGGCTGCTCGCGCCAGCGCTCCACCCGCGGGTCCATCTCCACCCGGGTCACCTCGCCCAGCCCCTGGGCCCAGAACATGCGCCAGTCCTGCGGGCGGCTGCCCACGGGCTGGATCGAGCGCACCGAGAACCCGGCCGAGGTGGCGGCGCGCAGGGTGTCCTTGCCTGTGTAAAGGCGCAGGTCCAGGCGCAGGAACCCGGGGCAGTCCAGGGAGGAGCGCAGGGTAAGCCCGGAGCGGGGGCTCTCCAGCACGCCCTGTTCCAGCGTGCGGGCGTCATCCGCGCTGAAACGGTAGCTCAGGCGAAACTGCGACCCGGAGGAAGGGAACTCTACCTTGAATAGCGCGGTATCACCCAGGGTGTAAAGGCAATCCGCGCGGTCGGTGCGCACCCGCAGGCTGTCGGCCCCGGCTGGGAACGCGGCCTGGGGCAGGCCGAGGCAGGCGAGAAGAAGGAACAGGACGAGCTGGCGGGGCATGGGGATTCTCCGTTAGTGAGGGGTGAGGGCTTGACAGTCGGAAAAATTTATTTAAATCTGCAGCAGTTGGCTCAAAATGGCAAACATCTCGGTAATTTCAGAGGAGGGAACATGAATGCAAAAAGTGCATCCATTGTCGCGCTGGGCCTGATCGCAGCGGCACTCACGTTCGGGCTGCTGTTCAAGTCGGCGCAAAGCGGGCCGCGCACGGTGCGGGTGGTGGGCAGCGCGGACAAGATGTTCGACACGGACATCCTCAAGTGGAGCCTGGAGCTGGGCCGCCAGAGCAGCGGGGCCAAGGTCACGGCGGAGTACGCCGCCCTGCGCACCGACCTGGCCGAGGTCTCGCGCCGTCTGGAGGGAATCGGGGTGCCCTCCACGGACATCGTGGTCAGCCCGCCGGTCAGCTACCCCACGTTCCGTAATGACGGGCAGGTGGTGGGCTACCAGATCAGCCAGACCCTGAACGTGATCTCGCACCAGGTGGAGGCGGTGGAAAAGCTGGCGCTCAGCCCGGAGGAGGCGCTGAGCGAGGGGACAGTGCTGCGCTCCAGCCGGCTGGAGTATTTCTATTCCGGGGAGGAGCAGCTCAAGCACGAGTTGCTGAGCGTGGCGGCCCAGGACGCCCGCAGCCGGGCCGAGGCGATCGCCTCCAGCTCGGGCCTTCACGCCGGGGCGATCCGCGAGGCGCGAGCCGGGGTGTTCCAGATCACAGAGCCCTATTCCACCGAGGTGCAGGATTACGGAGTCCACAACACGAGCAGCAAGAAAAAGCAGGTGCGGGTGACAGTACACGCCGAGTTCGAACTGGAATGAAGAAGCGCTGAGCTTGAAATGAGAAGGGCCGCCCGGGGCGGCCCTTTTTGTTGACACCGGTCTGCGGGGGGAGGGCTCAGTTCCAGCCCAGGCGCTTGCGCTCGGCGTTCACGTGGTCGATCATGTCGATATAAGTGGCGACCCAGAAACGGTCACGGTGGGCGTTGAGGTAATCGATCAGGCCCTGGTGCACCTCGCGCGGGGTGTTGGTGGCGTGGCCGCCGCCCACGCCGTGAAAACAGAACGCCGCCACCGTGCCCTTGGCGGCGGCGGTCTCAGCCATCTCTATCAGTTGCTTCAGGTCCTTGTTCGTGGCCGAGACCACCGGACCGATGAAAGTGTCCATGCTCTGCATGTCCTCGGGGATGCCGCTGCCGATGCGGCAGGAGACGAACATCTGCGCCAGACTGTCCAGGTACGAGACCCCGCCCGCCTCGGTGTCGTTGCAGGGGGCGGCGTAGGTGCGCCGCGTGCGGCCGTCCACCGCCTGGAGCAGGGTGTTGCTGACCCGGATCTCATCCAGCATGCGGCGCAGCGAATAGGCGCCCATGTCGTATTCGGGCAGGACCCAGTCGTAGCGCGAGCCGTCCGGCCGCTGGCCTATGCAGGGGTGGAACAGGGTGTGGTTGCCCAGCTCGTGGCCCCGCGCGGCCAGCGCCCGCCAGTCATCGAGCCTCCGCGCCAGGCTTCCCGAGGAGCCCGGCACGAAAAACGTGCCCCGCATTCCGGCGTTCTCCAGGTCCCGGGCGGCGATATCGATCTGCTGGTCGATCCCGTCGTCATAGGTGAAACAGACCGCCGCCCTGGCCGTGCCGGGCCAACGGAAAGTGTCTGCCCCGGCTGCCAGGACACGCGCGGGCAGGGTCAGGCAAAGCTGCATGGCGGCGCAGGCCAGCAGACAGGAGCGGAACGTTGTCATGGGAACCTCGGGGCGATGGGGTAGAATCCGGCTGCAAGGGCGAGAATCGAATAATTCTTGTTCCGAGCAATTCTCCTGTCAACAAAAAAGCCCGGCCTTGAGGGGCCGGGCTTCGGACTTGCGGTGCTTCAGTTCTTGGGCGGAGCGTCTTTCTTCGGGCAATCTTTCTTGCAGTCCTTGTCCTTGGGGCAGTCTTTCTTGTCGCACTTTCCCTTGTCCGGGCACTGGCCGCACTTGGCGCTGTCGGCCTTGCACTCGCCGGCGGCGGCCATGGCACAGCAGCCGGCCTGGCCCTGAGCCATCTGGCAGGCGGCGGCTTTGGCGGCCGGACAGGCGGCCTCGGGCTGGGCGGCGTAAAGCATCAGGGCGAAAGCGAACACGGCGACTGCTGCGACAGCGAAGAGCTTTCTCATGGCTATATCCTTTCCTTTGTGAGTGTGACCCAATACTTACACGAAATAATATCTAATGTTCAACGCCCCGGTTGTCAATGATGTTTCATAAATTCAGAATAATTACTATACACCGGCCTCCGGGAGAATCGATTTCTTCCTTCGGAGCGCCTGTCTGGCCGGTCCGTTCGAGGTCCACGAACCTGCGAACGCCCCGCTCAGCGCCCCAGCACCAGATCGAGGCAGCGCAGCCAGAACTCGCTGTAGCGGTCCCAGAACACGAAATTACAGCCCCAGTGCGGGGCCGGGTCGCTCATGTAGGCCAGCACCTGGCCCTGCCCGAAAGAGCGTTTCGCTAACAGCGGGTCGCCGGTCTGGGCCACCTCGAGGAGGATATCGCTGTCCGGCAGGGGACGGGTTCGGTTGTAGCCCAGGATCGGCGGGAAGCCGCCGAAATCCAGCCCGCCCAGCGCGCCCGCGCCTTTGATTGTGGCCCGCGCGGTGAACCCCTCGGTGCTTTCAACCAGGTCCTCGGTCTCCAGGCAGCCCACGGGCAACAGTTCGCGCAGCCCGGTGCGTCCCCAGCCGCCCTTGCCCATCTCGCCGTTGAACGAAAGCCAGCCGCCCAGCAGCATCAGGCCCTTGCCGCCTTTGACCGCCTCCAGGGTCAGGCGGATACGGTCCGGGAAAGTCAGCACTCTTGTGCCGAACAGGCGGTGGTTGAAAAAGTTGGGGGCGAGCTGGAAATTTTTCGCCTCCACGTCGCTGAAAACGACAACGTCGTACTCATCAAGTATCTTTTCGTATTCCCCCGGGCCCAGCATGTAGAAATCCCAGGTGGGCACCGAGTTCACGCTGTGGCGTCCATCCGCTTCCAGGGCGGCTTTGAGCCACTTGCCGTAATTGATCGTCTCGAGGCCCTTGAACGCGTAGTTGAACGGCGTTTCGGCGTAGACCGGCCCACACTGCACGGCCCAGTCACCCACGTAGTAGATTCTGGACATTTCCCCCTCCCCGTATGTGCTTTGTGGTTTGGACTTTCATTGAGGCGGGGAAATATAAAGCCGCAGGGAGGCGGTTTCAACCCTGATGCAGGCCGCAGTCAGCCGAAAACGCATGAAATAGTTTGATCACTGTGCCCGGCGATGATAGAATAACGCATAACCAGCCGTCAGCACACCGGAAGGTGCTCCGGGCGCAGAGAAGAATAGCCCCCGGAGCCGCCTTTCCCGTGACCGCGAAAACGGCCCTCGGGGCCGGGAGAGGGGACAACGTGATCAAGACCGCCAGCGACATCATGACCCGCAGCGTGATCTGCGCCGGGCCGCAGGAGACGGTGAACAGCCTGATCAACACCTTCCTCGACCACCGGATAAGCTGCGCCCCGGTGGTGGATGAGAGTGGGAGCCTGGTCGGGATCGTGACCAAGACCGATATTCTGGCCCATATCGTGCATCTGGACCTGGACCTGACCCTGAAAGTGGCGCTCAAGGATGTGCTGGGGGCGCGGGCGGACAGCAGCGGGATCGAGGTCAGCTCGGTCTCCGACCTCAAGGTCAGCGACATCATGACCCGTCAGGCGATCACCGCCGAGGAATCCACGCCGGTCAAGAATCTGGCCGAGATGATGATCGAGCACGGTATCCACCGGATCGTGATCACCCGGGACGGGGCGATAAGCGGAATCCTGAGCACCCTCGACCTGCTGTATTTCATCGCCGAGAAGGAAAAGCATGGCTGAGCAGAAGGAAAATAATACCGGTCATCCGCCGAGTCCCCCGGAGAGAGCTGCCGCCGAGGGCGAGGCCGAGCTGCACCTGGAGCTCAGCAACGACAGCATGGAGGCCTACCTCACGATCCAGCCGGTCGGCGACAGCGTGCATGTGGTGCCCGAGCGTATCCGTCAGGAGCTGCACCTGAAAGGGATCACTTTCGGCCTCCGTGAGGAGCTGCTGTCCGACCCGGCTCGGTTGCGGCCTTCCGACAGGATACCGATCGCCTCCGGCGTGCTGCCGGTGGAGGGCGAGGACGGGCGCCTGGAGTACCTTCTGCCCATCGAGCGGCCCGGCCGGGTGAGCATGAACGACCGTCTGGCCCGGATAATCCCGCCCAAGCCGGGGCGCGCGGGCACGGATGTGCTGGGCAGGAGCGTCCCCCCGCAGGAGCCGCTGCCGGCCCGGCTCCCCAAGCTGTTCAACGTCTCCCCGGATCCCTCGGACGAGTCTTTCCTGGTGGCCCAGGTGGATGGCTACATGACCGCGGACCCGGTGGAGCTGCGGGTGACCCCGTTTTTCGTGCTCGAACCGGGGGAGGATGAGTTCGAGGCCTCTGTCCGGGTCCAGCGTCCGCTTGCACCGGGAGATTACAGCGAGAGCGACCTTCGGGAATTCCTGCGTGACCATGGCGTCGTGTTCGGCCTGCGGGAGGAGGGGATAAGGGAGATTTTCGACCAGGGGATGTACGGCCAGGATGTGTTGATCGCCGAGGGAGTGCCTCCGGTGGACGGCAAGGACGGCGTGCTGCACTACTTTTTCGAGACCGAGGTGCTGCCGAGAGTGGATGAGGACGGCAATGTCGATTACAAGAACATCAGCCTGATACACAACGTGCGCAAGGGCGACCCCCTGGTGGAGGCCATTGCGCCCATTCCTGGCAAAGAGGGCTGCACTGTGTACGGGAGGAAGAGCCAGCCCCGCAACGGGACTGCGGTCAACCTCACCGCGGGCAAGAACATGGAGTTCGACCCGGAGAGATCGAACCTGATTGTGGCCGGGATCGACGGGTGCGTGCGGCTGCGCGGCAAGAACCTGGAGCTGGAGCCGGTGTTCGCGGTCAAGGACGATGTGGATTACACCACCGGCAATATCGATTTCGTCGGCTCGGTGAAAGTGGGCAAGACCGTGCTGAGCGGGTTCCGGGTGGCCGCCCGCAAGGATGTGGAGGTGGGCGGTGTGGTGGAGGACGCGCTCGTGGAGTCGGGCGGGGACGTGATGATCAAGTTCGGCTTCACCGGCCGGGGCAAGGGGACAATCCGGGCCCGGGGCCAGGTGCACGCCCTGTTCTGCGAGAACGAGACCATCGAGGCCGAGGGCGACATTGTCATCGCCGATTACATCATGAACAGCAAAGTGTCCACCGCCGGGATGCTCTCCGTGGTGGGCAAGAACGGCGTGATTGTGGGCGGACTGACCGTGGCCGCGCGGGGGGTCGAGGCCAAGACTCTGGGCAACCGCAACTACCTTCCCACGCATGTGATAGCCGGGGTGAACAAGAAACTGAGCGAGGAGAGCGAAAAACTCAAGGAGCACGTGGCCCTGCTGACCGACAAGATCGACCGGATTGCGGTGGTGATACGCAAGTACAAGCAGGCCAAGCTGCTCAAATGCGAGATCGACAAGCAGCAGGAGCAGCAGGTGTTCCTGCTGGCGCGGCTGAAAAAGGAGAAAGAAGAGGATCGGATCGAGCTGAACCACCAGATCGAGAAGCTGAACGAGCGCCTGCAGGAGTACCGTCAGGCCAAGGTCAAGGTCTTCGGCGCGGTCTACCCCGGCGTCACTGTGACCATCTTCGACCGCAGCCTCAAGCTGACCGAGGCGTTCAAGGCGGTCTGCTTCCAGTACGGCGAGGATGCTGTACTGGCCGTGCCGCTGGTGGCCGGCAAGGAGGAGAGCGAAATGGACGCCATCTTCAAGCCGGCCCCGGAGGGGAAAGAGCCGCAGAGGGCTCAGGAAGGGAACTCCACAGCCTGAGCCCCGGCGCAGTTACAGGCTCAGAACTTGTATTTGGCTGTGAAAGTGGTCAGGGCCTTATCCAGGTCCGGACGGTTCTCCAGCAGAATGGTGTGTCCCACCTGGCTTTCCCAGAGCAGCATGTTCGGGAATTTCACCCCTTCGTAATTGTCCGGTCCGGCCATCCAGTCGGTTTTGCCGCTGATGAACAGCACCGGCGCCTCGATCCCGCTGGTGGCGGGCTTGAAATTCTCCCAGTAGTCCCGGGTCAGCATCATGCCCTGTTGAGCGTCCACGTTGCGGTCCGGGATATCCCCGGCGCAACCGTCGACCGTCTCCTCGCCCTCGGGAGAGGCGAAACCCATTTTCCAGAAAATGTCCCGTTCCTGAAGCATGCCGACCAGCTTGTTCAGCCGTTCCTGGGTGGAGGCCTCAGCACTGAAAAAGCTGTCCGGGTTCGTGACGCCAAGAAACTCGCAGGCCTTGGGGATCCAGTTGCCGGTCATACTTGCGTTCAGGTCCAGCGAACAGTTGAGCATTATCATCCCCTGCTGCACCTCGGGATGACGCAGGGCATAGCCGGTCTGCAGCAGCCCGCCGAACGAGTGCCCCATGGTGAGCCAGCGCTCGATACCCAGCTCGCGGCGCACCTGCTCGAAATCCTCTATTTCGCGCTCCAGAGAGTAGTTGCTGTCCTGCGGGCTGGTGGACCTTTCCGCGCCACGCTGGTCCAGATAAATCATCCGGAAATGCCGTTCCAGCAGACCGTCGGATATTTTCTCTATCCAGTGGCAGCCCGTGCCTGGGCCGCCGTGCACGAACAGGCAGGGCGGGCCGCTGCCCTTGATCCGCACCAGCAGGTCCACTCCGTCCGAGGTGCGGATTATTTTCTCCTGCACGGCCTGGGCCGTGTCGGCGGTCTGGCAATAGGAAACGTTCAGGGAAAAAAGCACAAACAGGACTCCGATAATTATGGTCTTCATTGCCTGCCCTTTCTGGAAATGCGGAATTTAAAAGAAATGTATGCTCAGTGCCCGGCACAACCGTTTTGACGGGACAGGCGGCGGATCGATTTCAGCTTTTTTCAGCGCACCGGGAAGAGACAGGATCAAATTGAAGGATACTGCGGCTGCGCACAGCCGGTGAAAACTGCTGGAAATAAAGGAGATAATCCCTCGTCATTCCGGCCTTCCCCTACCTGCGCAGGAAGACCGCGGCGTGCAGTTATCGCGGGAGTGTCACTGTGCGTTTTTACTCGGGGGAGTGGGACAGCCTCAGGGGATGAATTTCTTGATTCTGTCCTGTATCGCGTTGGCTGAGTCCGATTTGAGGACATAACCTTTGGCGCCTGCGGCAACACAACTAAGAACGGTGTCCTGATCCGATTCGGCGGTGAGGATGATAACGATCTGGGAGGGATTCTGCTTTATGATTTCTTTCAGTATTTCCAGACCCTGCTTGCCCGGTTGCTGGATGTCCAGCAGGACTATGTCCGGGTTTCGCTTCTCGTACAGGTCCAGCGCGTCTTGTCCTCCGGATGATTCCCCGACCACGTAGCAATCCAGGCTTTTGAGTATTTTATTCAACAAGGCTCTGGAGGCGGGGTCTTTTTCAACAATCATCACACTTTTGGCGTTTCCGGCTTTCATGGTTTTCTCTTTGAAGAAGACATTATCAATTTATTCTCTTATTGTTTTATTTCAATGGTTTTCATCCTGGTTGCACCGGATGCGGCACGAAAGTAGCAACAGGGACACCCAGCCGGGCAGAAGCGGAGAGTTTTACGGGAATTTCCACAACCCGGGAGGAAATCCTGTGGAAGCAAAGACACACGACTCACATTCAAAAATGGACGGCCTGGCTATTCGCAGGTCAGACCGTCCCGTTTTGTTGTTGCCGGCGACTGATATGAACCCGCCGGGATGGGCTGGAATCTGGTTCATCTTATGCTTATGTCTGCCACCCGGTAGAACCCGTCCGACACCTTCAGGCTATCGGGCAGCGGCAGCTCCAGCCATTCTTTCCGGTTGTGCTCCACTTTCAGGCCGACAGCCACGCTGTACTGCCCGGGCCTGAGACTGTCCGGCAGGTTGACCCGGCCCAGGCAGTGCGACACTGAATCCGGACCCCACTGGCGGTTGTCCACCCCCTCGATCGGCAGAACGCACGACACGGCGCCACCGTCGCTCAGGCGGAGCAGCAGCGGGTAATGGTTGTAGGCCGGAGCCACACCCCGGTTCAACCAGTCCATCGCCACCTCGATATTCCCGCCTGGAGCGGCCGAGCGGGGCAGCTCGATGCTTCCGGGGAAATACCAGTAGCCGCAGCGGTTGGCCAGCCTGCGCGTCAGCTCAGGGTTGTCCGCCAGGAACTGGCGGGCATCGCCGTGAAACCCGATGTAAGTGGCGTGCATCGTATCCATGGCCGCGGTCATCGGCACGCCGCCCTTGAATGTGTCCGTCTTGATGGTCTTCTGGTAATGCTCCAGTTCCAGGATCGTCGGAGTATACGGCCAGAAGTCGGCCCACCAGCCAGGGTTTTTCAACGTGCTCAGGCCGAAATTCTGCGCGTACCACTCCACGCAGATACTGTCGTCCCTGAGCAAAAGACCTGAGTTCCTGGCATAACCGTAGAGGATCTGCGTTAATTTGGGATCGGCTCTTTCAATAAAATCGTCGTTGATCACCAGCCGGCTTTTTCGATAGTTCCTTACCCACAGATCGATATGCTTTTTGAGCACCTCGAACGGGTATTCGGTCCCGGTGCCGAACCCGGTGTGTCCCTCGCCCCATTCACCGTAACTGCCGATATCGATATATTCCACCCATTCCTTGCCATCGTAGCGCGCAGCGAAGGCCCGATGAAAATTGTCCAGTTTCTCCAAAAAAACAGGATCGCCGTAATCGGGTTCCCAGGTATTGCTGCCGAAGTGCTTATTGGTGACCATGGTGCCCTTGGCCCCGGCTTTGCGGACCCATTCGGGCGTGGCGTAGGTCTGGTCCGGGAAAGTCTCCTTACAGGTGATCCGGAAAGCCACCCCGTAGCCCCTGGCCCGCCAGGCATCGATCACTCTGTCGATAAGCTCCCAGTTATAAACACCCTCCTCCGGTTCCAGGTAGCTCCAGGCCAGGCGCAGGTAAATATGGTCGAGCCCAGGGAAATCCTGCAGGTAATCACCCGGAGCCAGGCGGTTGTGATACCGGACAGTGTCGTTGTCGAAATAATGGAAATACCAGCCCTTGTGCGGGTTGACCAGGACCCTTGAGTCATCCCAAGCGGGGGAGAGATCGATGCGCCGGGTATTGTCACCGGCAAGGGAAGCCCCGGCGGTCAGGGCGGCGAGCGCCAGGCACAGCCACAGGTATTTCATTTCTTTTCAGTCCTTCCTCACACAGTGGAGAAAGAAACTCGGGGGATAGAAAAACGGGAAACTGAATATAATACAATGAAATTGCGGGTAACGCCAGAAACGTTCCGGCGCTGCAGAGTGGACAAAGAGAGTGGGGAGGGAGGCGGTGACACCGGATAGAAAGAAAAACGGCCTAACTCTCTGAGAGTTAAGCCGTCGAACAATATGGTGCCGAAGACGGGACTTGAACCCGTACGGGTTTTCACCCACTGCCCCCTCAAGACAGCGTGTCTGCCAGTTCCACCACTTCGGCTACTCTTTTACACGCTCAGGGCTGCGCCGGGGTCGTGCTCTGCCCGGACTGCTTAGGCTGGGCGTTCTCGGTCGGTGCGGCATTGGCCGGGGCATTCTGCTCGTTGCCCTGCAGCACATTGCCGCCCACCGGCTGAGTCACCGGGGCCGGGGCCATGGGTAGGGCGTTTTTCTGCAACTGCTCCTGCACCACGCTCTTGGGTCCGCTCTGGTAGCTGGACAGCAGCGCCAGGCCGAACACGCCGAGGAAGAAAATCGTCCCCAGCACCGAGGTGGCCTTGCTCAGGAACGTGGCCGCCTGACGGCCGCCGAAAACAGCCTCGGTGGTGCCGGCCCCGCCGAACGAACTGGCCAGACCGCCGCCCTTGCCCGACTGCAGCAGGATCACGATCACCAGCAGCAGGCAGACAACGATATGAAAGATCAGCAGTATGTAGAACAAGTTCCCTCCGGAGGAGTGATTGTAGATGGAGCAAAATAAAGCCCGGCGGCCCGCGTGTCAAGGGCTTTCAGCTCTTGAGCGGGCCGCCGGTGAACCTGCCGGACTGGAACGCCGCCGGGGCGGAAACACACTCAGGCCTTCTTGAAATTCACCAGGCTGAGGAAACTGTCGGCCACGAGCGACGCTCCGCCCACCAGGGCGCCGTCGATGTCGGGCGAGGCCATCAGGTCGTCCACGTTGTCCGGCTTCACGCTGCCGCCGTACTGGATCGTGATCCCCGCGGCCACATCCTTGCCGAACTTGTCCGCGATGATCCCGCGCACCTGGGCGTGCACTTCCTGGGCCTGCTCCCGGGTGGCGGTCTTGCCGGTGCCGATGGCCCAGACCGGCTCGTAGGCCACCACGACCTTCGCCATCTGCTCCTTGTCCAGCTTGTCGAGCACGGCGTTCATCTGACGGCGGTTGACATCCATGGTCTTGCCAGCCTCGCGCTCCTGAAGCAGCTCGCCGATGCAGAGGATCGGGGTGAGGCCGGCGGCCAGGGCGGCCACCACTTTCTTGGCGATCAACTCATCGCTCTCGCCGAAGATGTGACGGCGCTCGCTGTGGCCCAGGATCACGTACTTGCAGCCGACATCCTTGAGCATCGCGGCGCTCAGCTCGCCGGTGAACGCACCCTTGGCCTCGAAATACATGTTCTGGGCGGCGATGAACACTTTGCTCGCCTTGGCGGCGAGCTTGGAGGCCTGGGCCAGGTAACAGGCCGGGGGGGCGACCACCACGGTGACACCCTCGCGCGGCTTGTAGGCGGCCAGCAGCTTGGCGAAGAACTCGTCCAGCTCCTTGGTCGTGTGGTTCATCTTCCAGTTGGCGGCGATGATATTCTCTCTCAACGTACTGTCTCCCTCTGTGATTTAGGATTGCAGCCCCTCGCTGCGGCGAGTGTCAAAGTGCCCGGAGGGGAAAAGACAGGCCGGGCCGGAATACCTCCCGGCCCGGCTCGAGGTGTGTCTTAAGGCCTCACTTCGCGTCGTCCAGGCAGATCACGCCGGGCAGCAGCTTGCCCTCCAGCAGCTCGAGCGAGGCCCCGCCGCCGGTGGAGATGTGGGTCATCCGCGCGGCGAGCTTCATTTTCTCCACCGCGCTCACACTGTCGCCGCCGCCGATGATGCTCTTGGCGCCCTTATCCGTGGCCGCGGCGATGGCCTTGGCCACTTCCTCGGTGCCCTTGGCCAGGGCCGCTATCTCGAACACGCCCATCGGGCCGTTCCAGACTATGGTCTTGGCGCCGCCCAGGACCTTGGCGAACTCGGCCACGGTCTTGGGGCCGATATCCAGGGCTTCCCAGCCGGCCGGGATGGCCTTGACCGAGACTTCCTTGAGCGCGCCGCAGGTGCGGCCCTCGAAATCGAACTTGTCGCTGATCACGCAGTCCACCGGCAGGACCAGCTTGTCACCCGAGGTCTTCAGTATCTCGGCCGCCAACTCGACTTTATCCGCTTCGAGCAGGCTGTTGCCGATCTCGTAGCCCATGGCCTTGAAGAACGTGTAGGCCATGCCACCGCCGACCAGAAGCTTGTCCACCTTGGGCAGCAGGTTGGTGATCACGTCGATCTTGCCGCTGATCTTGGCCCCGCCCAGCACTGCGACAAAGGGCCTCTCGGGCGAGCGCACCGCACCGTCCAGGTACATGATCTCCTTTTCCATCAGGAATCCGGAGACCGCGGGCCGGACGAAATTGACCACGCCCTCGGTGGAGGCGTGGGCGCGGTGGGCCGTGCCGAAAGCGTCGTTCACGTACACGTCGCCCAGCCGGGCCAGTTTCTTGCAGAACTCGGGGTCGTTCTTTTCCTCTTCCTTGTAGAACCGCAGGTTTTCGAGGATGATGACCTCGCCGTCCTTCAGCGCGTCCACCTTGGCCTTCACCTTGTCGCCCACGCAGTCGTCGACAAACTGCACCGGCTTGCCGAGTAGGCCCGACAGCACCGGCACGCAGGGCTCCAGGGAGAACTTGGGGTTCTTCTCGCCCTTGGGACGGCCCAGGTGGCTCATCAGCACCAGACGGCCGCCCTGTTCCAGGATATACTTGATCGTGGGCACGGCGGCGCGGATACGCTTGTCGCTCGTGACCTTGAGGTTTTCATCCAGCGGGACGTTGAAATCGACCCGCATCAGGACACGCTTGCCCTTGAGGGCTACGTCTTTGACCGTTTTCTTGTTCACGGCGTCACTCCTGAGGCGTGGATTGGCTTTCACTGCAAAACGGGGTGGATTCAAGAAAGGGGTAGCAACCCTGGAGCCGCTACCCCCTCTCTATCACTCTGCACCGAGGCTCAGCGGACAGGCGGGGAGGAGGTCAGGCGGCCAACCCCGCGGTCCGGCTTACCGGAAAGCCTCAGGCCATTTTCTTCATCAGGTCGACGCAACGGTTGGAATAGCCCCACTCGTTGTCGTACCAGCCCAGCACCTTGACCATGTTGCCAGCCATCACGCTGGTCGTGCCGGCGTCGAAGATGCAGCTGTGCGGGTTGCCCACGATGTCGATCGAGACGATGGGGTCCTCGGTGTACTCGAGGATGCCCTTGAGCTCGCCCTGGGCGTACTTTTTCATCGCGGCGTTGACTTCCTCCACCGTGGCGTTCTTCTTCAGCACGGCCACCAGATCGGTCAGCGAGCCGTCCGGGGTGGGCACGCGCACCGACAGACCGTCCAGCTTGCCGTTCAGGTCGGGGATCACCTTGCCGATGGCGCGGGCGGCGCCGGTGGTGGTCGGGATCATCGAAACGGCTGCGGCGCGGGCGCGGCGCAGGTCCTTGTGCGGCATGTCCAGGGTGCGCTGATCGTTGGTGTAGGCGTGGATCGTGGTCATCAGGCCGTGCTCCACACCGAAGGTCTCATGCAGGACCTTGACCATCGGGGCCAGGCAGTTGGTGGTGCAGCTGGCGTTGGAGATCAGGGTGTCTTCTTTCTTCAGGTCCTTGTCGTTGATGCCCAGCACGATGAGCTTGACCTCGCCGGTCTTGTCCTTGGGCGGCACGGTGAGCAGGACTTTCTTGGCCCCGCCCGCGATGTGCTTCTTCAGGTCCTCGGCCGAGGCGAACACGCCGGTGGACTCGACGACGATCTGGGCGCCCAGGGAGCCCCAGGGAATCTCGGCCGGATTCTTGATCGCGCTGACCGGGACTTTCTTGCCGTCCACCACGATCGCTTCACCCTCGGCCTTGACCTGGCCGGGATAGCGGCCCTGGGTGGAGTCGTACTTCAGCAGGTGAGCCAGGGTCTTGGCATCGGTGATATCGTTGATGCCGACCACTTCAAAACCACCATCCGCCACCGCGGCCTTGAAAACCAGGCGGCCGATGCGTCCGAATCCGTTGATCCCGATCTTGATCGCCATTTGTTCCTCCCATGTTGGACAGATAAAAAAGGAATATAAGGTGCAGCTGTTTCATGCGCGGGCGAATGTCAGGGCCGCCACCCACTCGGCCCCCGCGTCTTTCAAGGCCGCCGCGCATGCACCGGCTGTGGCCCCCGTCGTCATCACGTCATCGATGATACAGACAGAACGGCCCTCGACCAGCGTACGGTCCCTGACCTTGAAAGCTCCTTCCACGTTCAACTTGCGCTGCTGCGGGTCGAGCCGGGTCTGCGAGCGGGTGCGGCGCACACGCCGCAGCAGACGGCTTTCCACCCTTTTGTCACTCAAAGCCGCCAACGCGGCGGCATAACGCTCACTCTGATTGTACCCCCGCCGCAGCCTCCGCCACAAGTGCAGCGGCACCGGGGCGAGCAGGTCGGCCCGCTCCAGCACCTCGATGCAGCCGGGGTGCGACAGTGTCAGCTCGGCCAGGCCTGAGGCCAGACTGACCCGTCTGCGGTACTTGAACGCGTGCACCAACTCCGGCGCCGGCCCGGCGAACCAGTAGGCCGAGCGCAGGAGGTCCATCCCCGGCTCCAGCCTGGCGCAGAACGCGCAGGGCTGGCCCTCGCGCAACGGGCTGGCGCAGCGCGGGCAACTGTCGGACTCCAGCGGCACCAGGGTCGCCGCGCACTCCGGGCAGAGCACCGCCCAGCCAAGGCGTTCTTTCAGGTCCGCGCCGCAGGCCGTGCAGGCCGGCGGGTACAGAAGGCTCAGCAGGCCATCCAACAGCCCGGAACCGCGGCCACGCACCTCAGGCGCCCCCCGAGGAGTTCCCCCGACGCGCCAGACGGCTCAGCACCAGCCAGGCCCCGTACACGAACAGCGCCGCGAGGATGAGCTGGTTGTTGGTCAGCGCGACAGGCTGGTGCAGCACATACTGGTCCGGCTCGTAGTAACGGAAAAAATCCACCGTGAAACGCGCCGCCGAATAGAGCAGCAGGAACAGGCCGAACAGCACGGCCCGCGGCGGGCGCAACCGGTCAACCAGCATCAGGATGCCAAAGAACACGAACCCGTAGGCGCTCTCGTAGAGCTGCGTCGGGTGGATCGCCTGGTGATAATGGCTGCCCGCCGCCGAATCGAGAGGGAAATGCACCCCCAGGCAGGCCTCGGTGGGCAGGCCGTAACAGCAACCGTACAGGAAACAGCCGATCCGGGTTATCCCCACCCCCAGCGCGATGGAGGGGGCCAGAAGGTCGGCCATGTCGTAGAACCCGATCCCGCGCAGCTTAAGGAAGAACCAGCTCACCGCCAGGGCCAGCAGCACCCCTCCCATCATCGACAGCCCGCCCTCCCAGATGTAGAACACGGCCAGAGGCCGGACTGAGAACTCGGCCAGATGGGTCAGCACGTAGAACGCGCGCGAGCCGGCGATGGCCGCCAGCAGGATGTAGAACGACAGGTCGAGCACGGCGTTCTGGTCGATGCCGCGCGTGCGCGCCCGGCGCACCGCCACCAGGTAGCCGCTGATAAAAGCGATGGCGAGCATCAGCCCGTAAGACTTGATCTCCAGCGGTCCCAGCGCAACCAGTACGGGGTGCAATTATTTTTTCTCCGGCTTGCGGATTAACGGAAACATCTGCTCGACAAGGCTGTCCCAGTCGGCAAGCTTCCGGCCCTCTAATTCACTTCTGACCCGCGATGCCCAGCGGGAGGCTTCCTCGATCCGTCCGAGCTTGTAGTTGCAGTCGACCAGGCCGAGCTGGCAGAGCTTGAGTTCCGGGTTCAGTCTCAGCGCCTTCTCGTACAGTGGCACGGCCTCGCCGTAGCGGCTGTCGCGCAGCAGGCAACTGGCAAGCAGGGTGGCCACGGTGGCATCCGTGCTGTCGGCCGCGAACAGGCTGCGGTAAATTCCGGCGGCACGGGTGTAGTCGTGGCGGGCAAAATACATATCAGCCGTGCGCTTGAGGCTGTCAGCCTCTGCCGGCGCGGCGGCGTAAACGGAATAAACCGCCATCCCGCAGCACAGCGCGCAGCAGAAAAAAATCGACCGCCGGCTTGGCCCGACTCTCACTCGCCACCTCACCTCTTTGAGCCATAAACATAATCCAAAAACCGCTCCAAGTCAATATCCGGCCCGCCGAAGCCGTCCCGGTGCAGGCCTTGAAATCGATTTCTGCGAGAGAACCAAAAAAAATGAAAACTTTCCGGGCATTGGCTGGTCTAAGAAGTAGAAAAGCTCGAAACCAAATTTCCCCGCAGGATAAATCTCAAGTCAAAAAAGAGGTCATGCAGATGAAAAAGCTTATCTGGACTTTGGTTATCCTCCTCGTTCTGGGTGGCTCATTTTTCTTCGTCAAAAAGCTCCGCTCCAACGATGACAAAAGCAAGTTCACCACCGTGGCGGTCGAGAAAGGGGCAATCGTGGAGAAGGCCCTGGCTATCGGCAGCATCGGGCCCAAGCACGAGATCGTGGTCAAAAGCCAGGTCTCTGGAATCGTGGAGACAGTGAACAAGGAAGTGGGCGAGGTGGTGAACCAGGGCGAGCCGCTCATTACGGTCAAGCCCGAGCCGACCCCGGTGGAGCTGGCCAACGGACGGCGCGAGCTGGAGCTGACCACCCTGGACCGCGAGAACGCCAGCCGCGAGCTGAACCGTGCCACCGAGCTGCTGAACAAGTCGCTGCTGTCGCAGCAGGAGTTCGACCAGAAAAAGAAAGCCTTCGAGGAGGCCAAGCTGCGCGAGGCCCAGCGCCGCGAGCAGCTCGAGCTGATGGAAAAGGGCAGCTCGAAGATCGGCAACGTCAAGGTGGAGAGCATCATCCGCAGCCCGGTCACCGGCACGATCCTGGAGCGCCTGGTCAACCTGGGCGACCCGGTGGTGCCGCTCACCACTTACCAGCCCGGCACCGAGCTGATGAAGCTGGCCGACATGGAGGACCTGATTTTCATGGGCACGGTGGATGAGATCGACGTAGGCAAGCTGACTGAGGGCATGGAGGCGAAAATCTACATCGGAGCGCTGCCCAAGGACACCCTGACCGGGGAGCTCTATTTTATCAGTCCCAAGAGCCGGACCAAGGACAATGCCAACGTTTTCGACCTCAAAATCAAGATCACCGACCGGGGTGACTGCGTGCTGCGGGCGGGCTATTCGGCCAACGCGGATGTGATCGTGCGCCAGAAGGACGACGTGGCCACCCTGCCCGAGCGGCTGATCAAGTTCCGCAACGACTCGGCGTTCGTGAAAGTGGTTGCGACAGGCACGGACACGACCATGGAGAAATTCGTGAAAGTCGGCTTGAGCGACGGCCTCAAGACCGAAATCGTCGAGGGTCTGGTGGTGGGAGACTCGGTGGTCGAGGAAGCGACCAAAGAAATTGAGTAAGATGCTTCGAAAGCGGACTGAACGCACGGGCGGAGATATTTCAAAGCTGACATAAACCCTCTTGGGATCAGGCAACTAAAATGTTTTCCTACTACCTGAGACTGATCGGACAGTTCTACCAGGACATGCGGCACCAGAAACTGCGCACGTTCCTGACCGTTTTTGGCATCACCTGGGGCACGATCGCGGTGATTTTGCTGCTGGCGTTCGGCGTGGGGATTGAGGCCTACTCGAACCGGGCCATGCACGGACTGGGCACCAATATCGTGATCGCCGGCGGAAGCGCCACCACCAAGAGCTACAAGGGCCTGAACAAGGGGCGCAATATCAGAATCCGCCAGGAGGACGCCCGTTACCTGTTGCAGAATATCCCGCAGATGGAGGCGATCAGCCCGGAGGCGGAGCGCTGGGGTGTGCGGGCCAACTACGGCCGCGAGGCGCGCCAGATTCACGTGCGCGCTGTCTACCCCGAGTACGGCGACCTGCGCAACGTGTTCCCCGAGGCGGGCGGACGCTTTATCAACCAGTTGGACTACGATTTCAGGCGCCGGGTGATATTCCTGGGCGATGAGCTGCGGGACCAGCTTTTCGGCAAAGGCTCCAACCCGGTCGGAAAGACCGTGATGCTCAACGGTTCGACGTTCACAGTAGTCGGAGTGATGAAACACAAGATTCAGAACAACATGTACTCCGGGCCGGACGCGGACAGCGGGTTCATCCCCTATTCCACCTATGCCGCGATGTACGACGCTCTTCAGTGCGACCAACTGCTGTTCCGGGCCAAGAACCCGGCCTGGACCGACCACATGATCGACGAGGTCTACCGCCTGATGGCCCGCAAGTACTCGTTCGACCCCACGGACCGTCATGCCCTCTGGGTCTGGAACACGGCCGAGGGTGACAAATTTGTCTACTACTTCTTCCTCGGGTTCAAGATTTTCCTGGGCGCGGGCGGGTTCCTCACCCTGCTGGTGGGCGGGATCGGCGTGGCCAACATCATGTACATCGTGGTGCGCGAGCGGCGGCGCGAGATCGGGGTCAAGATGGCCCTGGGCGCCTCGCCCCGGATGATCCTGATGCAGTTCATGATCGAGACTTTCCTGATCGTGGGCCTGGGCGGAGCGATGGGTTTCGGGTTCTCCTGGGGCGTGGTGCGCCTTTTCACCACCCCGGTGCTGGCTTTCACCAACAAGTATATCGGCATCCCCACAATCGATCCCGTGGTGGCGGCCATTACCATAACCGTGATCGGATTGATCGGCTTTGCCTCCGGGTTCGCACCAGCCCGCCGGGCGGCCCGGATGAACCCGGTCCAGGCCTTGGAGTTCTGAGACATGCATATCCTGCTGCAGTTCTGGCACGAGCTGAAACAAGAGAAGATGCGCATGTTCCTGACGATCATGGCGATCTGCTGGGGCAGCGCCAACGTGGTGCTGATGCTTTCGGTGGGCGAGGGCCTCTACCGCGGGTTTGGCGATGGCATGCGCGGCATGGGCAAGAATATCGTGATAGTCTGGGGCGGCCAGACCTCCAAGCCCTACGCCGGGTTCCCGGTCGGTCGCTCCATTCCTCTGCGCTTGGAGGATGTGGAGCTGGTCAAAAAACAGATGCCCGAGATCGTCGCGATCAGCCCGGAGTACCGCTCCGGCTCCTCGATGAAATACAAGGATAAAGTCCTGAGCGTGGATGTACACGGCGTGCTGCCCTGCTGGGGCCCGATGCGCAACATGGTCCCCGAGCCGGGCGGACGGTTCCTCAACGACCTGGACGAGAGCCGGAAACGCCGCATGGTCTTTATCGGCAACAAGCTGCGCGATGACATGTTCGGAGAGGGAGTCAACCCGGTTGGCCGGATCATAATGATAAACGACATCCCGTTTACTGTAATCGGCGTGATGACCAAGAAAATCCAGACCAGCAGCTATTCGGGCCGCGACCAGAACAAAGCGGTGATCCCAGCCTCGACCCACCGCATGACTTTCAACCAGAGATGGATCAGCAACTTAATATACAGACCCGCCGATCCCAGCCGGACAAAAGCGGTGCAAAAGAGCTTCCGCAGCCTGATGGCTGGCAATTACCGCTGCGACCCCACGGATGAACAGTGCTACCAGATGTGGGACACTATCGAGATGGGCGACGTGGTGGGTAAGGTGATGCGCGGGATCGAGATATTTGTCGGCCTGATCGGATGCCTGACATTGCTGATAGCCGGGATCGGCGTGGCCAATATCATGTACGTGGTGATCAAGGAGCGCACGCGCGAAATCGGGATCAAGATCGCCGTGGGGGCCAAGCCGCGCTATATTATCGCCCAGATCGTGGGTGAGAGCCTGATCACCATGATTATCGGCGGCGCGCTCGGCGTGGGCCTGGCAATTGGTGGCGTGCACCTGATCCACCTGATTCCGATCAAGGAAGAGGAACTTCAGTTCCTGAACCAGCCGGTGTTCAGCCCCCTGCTGGCGCTGATCTGCTCGATCATTATAGGTTTCATCGGACTGATGTCCGGGTTGTTCCCGGCGCGCCGGGCCTCGCGGATCGATCCGGTGGATGCCCTTAGATACGAATAGGAGGCTTTGATGATAGTGCTGAAAGACATTACGAAGGTGTATGACATGGGTTCGGTCAAAGTCAACGCCCTGGCTGGTGTGAGTCTGGAGATCGACTCGGGCGAGCTGGTGGCGATCCTGGGGCCCTCCGGCTCGGGCAAGAGCACGCTGATGAACCTGGTGGGCTGCCTGGACACCCCCAGCCAGGGTGAATACCTTCTGGACGGCGACCCGGTGCAGAAAAAGAGCCGCAACGAGCTGGCCGAAATTCGCAACCGCAAGATCGGGTTCATTTTCCAGAATTTCAACCTTCTGGGCTACGCCACGGCCCAGGAGAACGTGGAACTGCCTCTGATCTACGGCCGGATGAAGAGTTCCGAGCGCCGCAGCCGCGCCGCGGCCATGCTCGATCTGGTCGGCCTGGGCGACCGGGCGACCCATCGCCCCAACGAGCTGTCGGGCGGACAGCGCCAGCGCGTGGCCATTGCCCGGGCCCTGGCCAACGACCCCGAGATAATCCTGGCCGATGAGCCCACGGGAAACCTCGACTCGGCCTCCGGGGCCGAGATCGTGAGCCTGTTCGCCAAGCTGAACGAACAGGGCAAGACTCTCATCATCGTGACCCACGACCAGAAAGTGGCCGCGCATTGCAAGCGGGTGATCCGTATCCTGGACGGCAAGGTGGAGAGTGATGTCCTCAACGGAAATGGTTCCCACAATTGACCCCCGGTCTGTCGGGATAAAAGGATCAGGAGGTTGTATGCACAACGCAGAGCGATTCCCGTGGAAATGGGTTATCCTGTCGGCGGTCGCGGTGCTTCTGGCAGTTCCGTTCCGGGCCTGGCCGGCGGAGCAGGATGAGCTGAGGCGCGAGAGCGTGCAGGAGTATCCGCTGAGCGCGGAGGGCGGACGGATCAGCCTGGAGAACGAGATCGGACAGGTGAGGGTGCGCACCTGGGAGGAGAGCCGGGTGCGGGTCAAGGCCGTGAAAATACTGGATCTCAGCCAGCTCAAGGGTTTCGAGGACCCGCCGGCCGAGAGCTTCCTCGATCAGGTGTCGATCCAGTGCGAGTCCGATTCGAATTCACTGAAAATCCGCACCGATATCCCGGACCTGGAGCTGAAAGCCCGCACCAGAGGGGTCCTCTCGGCCTGCAAGATGTTCTACGGCCTGTTCAAGGGTGATTGCAACAAGCTCCCGCTGCGGATCGAGTACGAGCTGACCGTGCCCCGTCACTGCGACCTGAGAATCAAATGCGATATCGGTGGGATAGATGTCGAGGCGGTGGAGGGCCGGCTGTCGCTGGAATCGGATATAGGCAGCGTTCAGGTCCGCTCCACGCGCGGGGATTTGTACACACGGCTGTCCATCGGCCAGATCAGCCTCAAGGACATCAACGGGTCGGTGGACGCCAAGTCCGACCTGGGCCAGGTGGAGGCCGAACTGATCCGCCTGGAACGCAGCGACCGGGTCTGCCTCGAATCCGGAATGGGCGAGGTGCGGCTTTCGCTGCCCGAGCATTCCGGTGTGGACCTGCGTGCGGAAAGCGGCATGGGCGAGGTGACACTGGATTTCGGGGACAGTTTCAAGGGTGAGAACGACTGGAACAGCCTGCACGGCAAGCTCAACGCCGGCGGGGCGGAGGTAACCCTTAAAACCGGGATGGGGGCAATAATAATAGCAAAAACCAAGCTCTGAGAATTTTGGCTGAGTGTGGCGCAAGACAGCGACCCTGTCCGCCGCTGAGGATCGTGCGGCTCTGCTCGGATTCAGGCAAAAAAGCAGGAGATTGAGATATGCATAGCGGGAAAAAGCTGGACACGGCAATAGTGATACTGAGCCTGGGTTTCATTTCAATACTTGCAATATCGGCCTACATGGAAAAGGAAATCCGTGTACTGCATTTTTTCCAGTCTTTCATTTATCTGGCAATAATCCTGCTCAGCCTTAAGCACAGCAAGTGGGGCTATGGAATTGCCATATCCATTGCTCTTTTCTGGAACACGTTCAATGTCTTTTCCGGTTTTATAGAATCTGGCTTTCGAGAGTGGGGAAAGCTGGCTCTAAACGGAGAATGTGGTTCCCCCCAGAACCTGGTTGCGGCTCCTGCGGCGTTGGTTCATACCGCACTGATAATCTGTTCGATTGTCGCATACCTGCGTCTGGGAGAAAAGAAGAGGAGCGATATCTGGATTTTTTTAACGAGCGCGATCGCTTCGATCACATATATGATGCTGCTGATAGCCATTTTCTGGACTGATTTTCTTCCACAGATGCGAAGAATCATATTCGGTTAGCTCAGAGGATGAGCTGATCCGGGTCCAGGATCACCACCTGCTCATCCGGCTGCTGGCGGCGGGCAATGGCGCGGACCACCTGTTCGCGGTCGCCGTTGCCCGGGAACATACCGGTGGGCGGGTCCACCAGGCTGCCGAGGCGAAGGTGCTCCACCGAGATCACCTGGTCCGCGGCCACCGCGAACAGGCGCCCGGCCTGACCGTCCAGCACCAGCACAATTTCCGTCAGCTCCTCTTTCAGGTGCTGACGGATTTTTGCGAACAGGCGTATCATCAGCGCCAGGTCGGTGTCTCGGGTTTTGCGGATCACCGCCTCGGCCGCCTCGTAATCGCTCAGGCCGACATGCCGGGTGACTTTGTCGGCGATGGCGTGGATGGCTTTGTGCGGCTCATCGAACTTTTTCAGGTGGAAAGCGATCTCCTGGTTCTCGGTCCGGTAGCGGTCGTACCATTTGCCGAAACCGCATTTGTGCGGGTCGGTGGTCAGCTTGAAAGGCCTTTTTTCCTGCACTGAGCTTTCGAGTTCTTTCAGCCAGTTGACATGGTCCTGCTCCCGCTGCACGAGCAGCTTGATCAGCTCATCGGCCTCCGTGCGCAGGGAGCGCAGGCCCAGACGGCAGCGCAGGTCGAGCAGCGGCACCACCTTGCCCCGGAAATTGATCGTGCCGCGCATGTGCTCCGGCAACTGGGGCACCGCGGTCACTGGGGGCATGGTCAGGATCGACTGGACTTTGCTCACCGGGAATGCGTAAACTGTTCCATCCAGATAGATCAGGATGAAGGGGACTTTATCATCGGTCTGCACGCTCATCGAAGCCTTCCCTTTGCATCGCTGTGAATTGACGGCAGCCGCGCCGGAGCCGTTCGCTTCCACCTTGGCTCCGAACGAACCGCAAGTCCCTCTCCAACCCGCTCCCGCAGGACCCGAAAATAAAACATTCCAATCGTTTTATGACATTACATTATGCAGCGCTAAAAATCAACAACCGCGAAACCGGGACGAAAAACATTACGTTGTGCGGCAGTGACGGGTGCAGGCTGATTTTTCTTGTGTCTGCACGCGGATTCAAAAAAATTAATGTCGAACACGCCTGCTCTTTCACAAATTTCAAAGGGATCGAGGATGACACCTAAAGACAGAATTTTACGGGTTCTGGCCGGCGAAACTCCGGACCGGGCGGTTTTCGCCCCCAACATCTGGCAGTGGTTCGAGTACCACAGGCGGCATGGTCTGCCAGCCGAGCTGTCGGGCTGCACGAGCCAGCTCGATGTGATGCGCGTTCTGGGTGTGGACATTTTCAGCCGCAACCTTCTGACCGATATAACCGAGCGCCTGTTCGGCGGGCACGTGCACGAGCGTTTCCCCGGCCTGGAGGTGGAGGTGACGGTCGAGGGCGACCTGACCCGCAAGGTCTACCACACCGCCGCCGGCGACCTGTCAGAGGTGCTCTGGTTCGACCGCGAGGGCGTGACCCTGGTGCAGAAAGAGTACCTGTTCAAGGATTTCGAGCGGGAATACCCGGCCTGGAAAGCCTGGTCCGAGGCGCGCGAGCTGGTGTTCGACCCGGCCTCGTTCCACGCTCTCCAAAGTCAGGTGGGAGAGGACGGCCTGGTGATAGCGGGCGAGATCACCAACCCGCTCAAGCAGCTCCATATCCTGGCGCGCCAGGACAACGCGATTTTCCTGCTATTCGACCACGAGAAGCAGATGCAGGAGCTGATGGACATCTACGCCCAAAAGGCCCTGGCCCTGATCGGCAGGATGCTCGAGGCCGGAGTGCGTGTGGTGATGTGCATGGACAACCTGGACAGCTTTTTCTACCCGCCCGAGCATTTAGAGCGCTACTGCGCGTCGTTTTTCCGGCGCGCCTCCGAGCTCTGCCACTCGCGCGGGGCCTGGCTGTTCAGCCACGCCTGCGGCCGTCAGCGCCAGATCATCGAGCATGTCGTGGGCAGCGGGCTGGATGGTCTGGAGGGGATCGCGTTCCCGCCCCTGGGCGATATCGAGCTCTGGGAGGCCAAGGCCGCCGGGAAATCGTTCATCGTGGAGGGCGGGCTTTCGGCAACGCAGCTCGAGGGCGAGGTGACCCAGGCCCAGGCCGACACCCACGTGCGCGAGCTGTTCGAGCGGATGCGCCCGTTCGACCGCTTCATTTTCTCGATGAGCTGCAACACCTCGATCGCGACGAAATGGGACACACTGAAAAGGTACCGTGACGCCTGGATTAAGTACGGATCATCCTGATACGGCAGCGTCTCGCTGTCCTGAACCATGGAACCGCCTTTTCCCCGATGGAGACGATTCATGACTGAGAAGAAACTCGGACCCTTGCAGGTCTCATGCGTGCAGATGCACTGGGCCCGTCCCCTGGAGCGCAACCTGGAACTCACCCGCAAGTACATCGCGCAGGCGGCGGCAGAGGGCAGCCGGGTGGTGCTGTTCCCCGAAGCCAGCCTGACCGGCTACTATTTCCCCTACGCGGTGAAACTGTCGCGCCAGGCCGCGCTCGATGCGCTGGCTGAGGCGGCGCGCGCCGCGGCCGAGTACAGTGTCTGGGCGATAGTGGGGAGCATCCGCGCCTGGAAAGGCAAGTTCCTGAACCTGGCCCACGTGATCGACCCGGCGGGCAGTGTGACCTACGAGTATGCCAAGGTCCAGTTGGCCGGAGAGGATGAGCGCCGCTGGTGCATACCGGGCGACAAGGTGGCCTACTTTCAGATCGACGGGGTGGACTGCGCGCTCTCGATCTGCCGCGACGGCCGTCACCCCGAGCTGTTCCAGATCCCGGCCATGCTGGGGGCGAGGATCTTTTTCCAGCCCTCCTGCTCCAGCGAGAGCCTGGAGGCGGTCACCTGGAAACGGGTCTCCGGGCGGGCGCAGCAGGCGGCCGGCCCCAAGGCTTATATCCACCACCTGGCGGCCAACACGGTGGGGCAGTCGCCGGACGGGGCCGAAAGTTCCAGCGGCCAGTCGTTCATCCGGGACGCCACCGGACTGCCCCTGGCAGAGGCCGGTTTCTACGAGGAGTGTCTTCTCACCGCAGTGCTCGACCTGGACAAGGCCAGCGGTTTCTACGCCCGGCAATCGGCGCAGCACCCCGAATTCCTGCGTCCCCACTGGGAAAGCATGAAAAAGGCGGTCCTGGAGCGGGCCGGACGGTCTCCGGAAGCGGAATGAGACTCGGCGTGGCTGCGGTCGGCAAGTGAAAGAGAAGGGCGGGGCCTATTCGGCTTTGGAACCGAGCTTGTGAGTGACCTTGTTGATCAGGAGCAGGTTGCTCTCGGGCTGCAGGATAGGTTCCGAGTCGCTTTTGGCACTGCGGAAATGCTTGTCCAGGGCCCCGCTCTCCAGCAGGTAGAGGAACAGCTCCACCACGCGCGGGTCGAACTGGGTGCCGGAATTGCGCTTGAGTTCCTGGATCGCCTGTTCCAGGTTCATGCCCTTGCGGTAGGGACGGTCGCTGGTCATGGCGTCGAAACTGTCCGCCACTGCCACCAGCCGTCCGGCCAGGGGGATATCCTCTCCGGTGAGTTTGTCGGGGTACCCGCGCCCGTCGTACCGCTCGTGATGGTGCCGGATAAAATCGCTCGCCGGTTCGAGCTGCGGGATATCCTTGATTATCCTCACCCCGATCAGAACATGCTGGCGCATCTTGTCGAATTCCTCATCGGTCAGGCGGTCCGGCTTGCTCAGGATCGAATCCGGGATGCCGATTTTACCGATGTCGTGCAGCAGCGTGCCGATATAGGCCTGTTCGAGGGCCTGGCTGTCCCAGCCCAGTTGATGGGCCAGTTCCTGCACGTAGGCCGAAACCCTGTCTGTGTGGCCGGCGGTGTAGATATCGCGCGCTTCGATTGCGTTGGCCAGGGATTTTACGCTGTGCTGGAAAAGCCCCTTGATGCTGCGCACCAGCGATGAGTTCATGATCGCGGTGATCGCTGTGCCGGCCAGGGCGCGGATAAGGAAACGGTCGGTGGAGCTGAACCCGCCCTCCCGCTTGTTGAAACCGGCCAGGAAACCTAACACCTGGTTGTCCTGGGTCAGCGGGACGGCCAGGATGTTGGACATCTCCACGTGGTAGGGCCGCATGGGCCGGACCAGTTCCTCCGGAGGTGAGTTGTCCAGGTAGGAATCACCCAGCGCCGTGGGGTCCTTGAAGAACGGCAGGTTGTTGATCGGGCACGACCCGTCCATCTCGAGGAAGAACTGGCAGATCTCGTTGTTGGTGTAGAAATTGTAATGCTGTTCCGGATTTTCCCGGAAAGCGATCAGGCAGAATTCGCAGCCCAGCAGGTGGTGGGCGCCCTCGACCAGCTCGCGCAGGATCACCCGGATGTCTATCGCGGCGTGTATACGCCGCCCGAGGCTTTGGAGCTGGTCCACGATGACCACGTGGTTCTGCAGGTCCTGGTAGGTCAGGTTCAGGTCCTCGTAGGCCTGGCTCAGGTCCAGCTTGGCGTTGTCGAGCTGCTGACGGGACTGGATGTTGCCCAGGGCCATGGCTCCGATATCGGCCAGAAGGTTCAGGTTGTTGATCCCGGCCTTGCCAAAAGCACCGCTCACGCTGTTGGCCACGGCCAACACGGCCACGGCCCGGCCGTTCTCGATCAGCGGGACCGCGGCGAAGGATTGCATCTGGGGCGCTCCCGGGACAAAATCCGAGAGCTGGGCCAGGCGATAAGGTTCCTGCAGGAAAGTGGAACGGTTGGCAATGATGTGATTGAAGGGCAGCGTGCTGTTTTCGATCAATCCCTTGGCCAGGCAGAGAAGGCTGTCTTTCTGCCCGCTTTCCGACAGGAAGAGGCTTCCCAGGGCGGGAGATAGCATCATGCCTGTCTCGGCATGGCAGAGCGCGCGCGCGTGCCGGGCGAGGCAACGGAACATTTCCTGGTTGTCGCCGGATTTATCCTGATGCCGGCGGATGTCTTTGAGGATACGGTGCAACTCGACCTGACCGCTCGCCTCCGGCGTCCCGGTGGATGCGTTGGACGGTTCGGCGACGGCCTTGACCGGGAGTTCGTCGTCCAGTCCGGCCAGCAGGGACTCCAGCTGTTTCAGGTCAAAGGGACTTTCCAGGCGCCCGTGCACCATGCGGCTCGATTCGATCTCTCGCTCAAGGGCGGGATCGGCCTGGCTCGAGTGCAGCACTATCACCCGGCCCAGAAGCACATCCCGGCGCAGGCCGTGGGTGGGCAGGCTGCCCAGCAGCTCACTGAAAAGAGAGTCCGAGCACAGAAGGACAGGCTGGCGGCCATCGGTGCGGATAAGGGAATAGAAAGCGTAGGTAAAGGCTTTTACATGCAAGAAAAGCCGCAGACCGCTCCGGTCTGGGAGGTTGGTTTGCAGCCACGATTCATCCTGGCTGTTTACAAGTCCGATCAGCAACATTCTCTAAATGCTCCTGTCCCGGTTTGTCCTCGCTCTCGGCTCATCCTCAACGCTGCGCATCGCCCGGCCGGACCTGCCAACATCGGCTCCGTACTGTTGACCCTGACCCCATATCTTTAAACTGAAGACAAACGGAATCTTCGTTATCAACAAAAATCTATTTACACTGAAAGCATATTGTGTTCCAGATTGCACGGCACAGTTAATCGTTTAGAAATAAAGCTGTTGGATTTCGCACCGCTCGAAACGCACTTCCTGTAGTACCCGAAATCGCCCATAGTGTTTCGAATCGCACATCCAAAAAGCCGGAATAAACAGGGTTACGTGATTTGGATGCAGGGAAAGGCTGTCCTTTCCTGTCCGGCGCTGCGCCGGAACAGTCCTTCGGCTTGACAGTCGACGTTCATGGTTATAATATCGATCAGCCGGCTCACGGACTTAACCCGAACATCTTGAGAACGTTCCGTTTTCTCCCGACGAGAGTGAAATGTATCACTGGATAAGCGGCAAAACAAGTTTCGCGAACCGGAATGCAATAATATTACTGCTGCTGGCGCTGCTGGTTTCCGGTGCGGGCTGCAGCCGTCAGCGTGCCGTGCGTCCCTCTCCGGCCGCAGCCGACAGCCGCACCCGGGACGAGCAGGTGTTCAAGACCAACGAGGAAGCGGTCAAGGCCGGTATCTACGAGCCGTTCGAGGACTCCCTGGCCGTGAAAGGCCAGCCGCCCGCTCCGCAGGGTACAGAGGCGCAGCCGGCGCCCGCGGCTGTCGCGGCCGGGGAAAGCCAGCCGCAGGACACTGCGCCATCCGGAGTCACCATGGGCTGGCGTGTGCAAGTGGGGGCGTTCAACGACCAGGAGAGCGCCGAGGACCTGGCCGCGCGGGTGCGCAGCCGTGCCGGCTCCTCGTGCAAAGTCTACGTGCGCTATTACGCCCCGATGTGGAAAGTGCACGCCGGCGACTGCGTGACGCGCCAGGAGGCCGAATCCCTTAAAAACAACCTCCAGAGGCTGGGTTACCAGGATGCCTGGGTGGTCAGCGCGGGAGTGAACCGGTGAGACCGGGCTCTTACATAAAAACATTTGAAGGGCTGCTTGCGGCCCTTTTTCTTTTTCTGGCCGCCGCCCGGCCGGCGGCCGCGCAGGAGCCGTTCCGCTGGAGCCTGCTGCGGGTCTCCCCGGCGGACAGTGCCGCGTTGGTTGCCCTGCATGCGGCCGGGATCGAGGTGCTGTCGGTTGAGGGTGACGCCGCCCGGGTGCTGGCTGGTCCGCGCGAGAGCACCTGGCTGGTGGAACAGGGCTTTTCGGTCCGGGTGGAGGTGGAGGATTACGGCCGCTATCTGGCGAGCCGCCGCCAGGAGAGCGCGCCGACACGCCTGGCCGGGGCAGAGGGCTTTGCAGTGGGCTCCATGGGTGGGTTTTTCAGCCCGGAGGAGATCGCCGCCTTTGTCGACTCGTTGGTCCGTATCGATACACACGGGATCATCTCGCCCCGCTTCGAGTTCGGCCGCAGCAGCGAGGACCGTCCGCTCTGGGCCGTGCGGGTCTCGGCGGACGCCTCCGGGGAGGACCCGGACAAGCCTCAGGTGCTGTACAACTCGCTGATCCACCCCCGCGAGGGCGTGACAGCGATGTGCCTGCTGTATTACTTAGGCTGGCTGGTCGGGAATTACGGGGTGGTGGATTCGGTCACCGCCCTGGTGGACAGCCGCGAGCTGTATTTCATCCCAGTGCTCAACCCGGACGGCTACGAGCGCAACTGGCAGTCCTACACCGGGGGCCACGGGTTCGGGCTGTGGCGCAAGAACGCGCGGGACAACGACGGCAACGGCAAGGTGGAGAGCTGGGAGGGGGTGGACCTGAACCGCAATTTCAGCCTGGGCTGGGGTTACGATGACATCGGCTCCAGCCCGGCGGGCTGGCAGGACAGCTACCGCGGCCCGGAGTCTTTCAGCGAGCCCGAGACCCGGGCTTTCCGTGATTTCGTGAACGCGCACGCTTTCTCCTGCGCCGTGAATTTCCACTCCTACAGCTCGGTGCTGATCAATCCCTGGGGTTACGTGGACGCCCGGACCCCGGACTCGCTGCTCTACGCCCGCCTGGGACGCGAGCTGACCGCCGAGAACCGGTATGTCTATGGCACGGCTGTCGGCACTCTGGGCTACCGGGTCAACGGCGAGCTGACCGACTGGGAGTAC
>JAJFUG010000052.1 GCA_021372515.1 bacterium | reverse complement strand
TGTGACCGTCGCCGTTGTAGTCGTACCCGGTCGTGAGCGTGGAGGCGATCGGCCCGATGTAGCGCGTGGCCAGGACAATGTTGTCGAACTGGACCCGGGCGGTCTGACGGTTTATGGCAAGAGTGGTATCCGGGAGCGGATTGTCGAACGCCCCCTCCATGTAGTATTCGAGCCAGAAAGTGTTGATCTTCACCCTGTCATCGGTGCGCCAGCGGAAACCGGGGAACGGCTTGGGATCGGTGTTGTACTGGCCGCTGGTGTGGAACCGGTCGTTGCCCCAGGTGCCGGAGTGTGTGCCGGGGGCCCAGCGGTCCACCAGCCGCCCGTCGACCCAGAACGCCTCCTCGCCGTCCGTTTTGTCCGGTGCGCTGTTGCACTTGATCATGAACTCGACACACTGCCACTCGCCGCGCTTGGCCTGCTCCGGCGTGTCCGGGCCGAACAGGTTGCCGTAGTACGGGGCCTCGCGCACACCGTCCGGCACTCCCGCGGGGGTCTGCCAGCTGTGCATCTCGCACCAGTAGGTGTACAGCATCCAGAGCCCCGGCGGGTTGGCCCGGTCCGAGCCGCCCAGGTCCATGTAGGCCAGGAAAGCGTTGTCGCCGGCCGGACGGGAGCCGGCCTCGGGCATCGGGTAGGGCAGACGGTCGCGGCGGGCGCCCAGCTCCACGAAATGGTGCACATAGGGGGCGTCGGCGGCGAATTTGACGTAGAACCGGGCGTACAGCTGGTCGTAGCCCCCGTCGAGAAGCTTCCAGAGATAGCCGCCGGTGTCGTGGTCCTTGGTGGCGGTCATGCGGAGGCTGCGCCCGCCGGAAGTCCCCGTGGGGTCATCCTGCACCAGGGCCAGGACCCGGTTGTCCTTGTTCGAGGCGAGTGTCCAGTTCGTGTCCAGTGCCGTCACCGAGCCGGCCGAGTCGAAATTCTCGCAGAAAACGACCGCTGGGTCGTTGGCGATTCCCCGGTCGCCCGGGTAGAGCGCAGCCAGGCCGGTCTGCGGGCCGGAATCTGCGGACAGTTCTGTCGCCGTCTGCCCACCCGCTTTCCGGGCGGCTACGGCGACGGAAAGGGCAAAGCAGACAGCCAAGGTCAGGCTGAGATTGAGTAAAGCGGGTCTTTTCATGTCCGTTCCTCTGCGGTTACAGGACGATTTTCCACTCGGCGGCCGGCGGTGGGGCCGGCCGGTGTCAGCCTTTGAGCACTTCCAGCAGCAGGTCCAGGGCGTCGCGCAGGTCGGGGCTGCCATCCCCGTTGAAATCCGCCCGCATATCGGCCCGGTCCGTGGCGTGCAGCCGCAAAAGGCTCCAGACATCCCCCAGGCCTTTCACTCCATCCCCGTTGTAGTCGTACCCCGTGCTGAGCGTGGAGACTATCGGCCCGATGTAGTGCGTGGCCAGCACCACGTTGTCGAACTCCACCCGGGCGATGTCACCGTTGTAGGGGATCGCGGGGTCATCGGGGCGGACATTCTCCTCGAAGATCGAGGCCAGGTAGTACTGCAACCAGAACGTGTTGATCCGCAGGGCCTCGGTCTTGCGCCAGCGGAAGCCCGCGAAGGGCTTGGGATCGGTGTTGAAAACGCCCGAGGTGCGGAACGCGTCCCTGAACCAGGTCCCGGTGTGTGTTCCCGGGCCCCAGTGCGCCGCCAGACGGCCGTCCACCCAGAACGCCTGCTCGCCGTCCGTGCTGTCCGGCTGGTTGAGCTTTATCATGATCTCCACGCACTGCCACTGGCCGCGCCGGGCGATGAGGTTGCTGTCCGGGCGGAACGGGTTGCCGTAGAATGGGTTCGGCCGGCCGTCGCTCTCGCCGCTTTCAGTCTGCCAACTGTGCATCTCGCTCCAGTAGGTATAGAAAAACCAGGCCCCCGGCGGTGGTGTGCCGGAGCGCTCCAGGTCGACCGTGGATCCGAAGCGGTCGTAGCCGTTAGGGCGTGTGCCTGCGGCGCCCTCGGGGTAGGGCGCGGTGCTAGTCTTGCCGCCCAGGGCCACGAAATGGTGCACGTAGGGGGCGTCTGGGGCGAACTTGCAGTAATAGCGGGCGTAAAGACGGTCATAGCCCTTGTCCAGCAGCTTCCAGAGGTCGCCGCCGGTGTCGTGGCCCTTGGCGCCGGTGATCCGCAGGCTGCGCCGTCCCGGGCTGCCCGCGATGCTGTCCGCGACGAAATCGAGCACCCGGTTGTCCTTGTTGTTCATGCTGGTCCAGCGCGTGAGCAGGTCGGCCACAGTGCCGCTTTCGAAATCCTCGTAGAACACGACAGAGCTGTCGGAGGCCAGGCCGATATCTCCAGGGTAGAGCGCGGCCAGGCCGTGCTGCGGGGCGGGTTCGGCCGCGGGAAGTACATAGGCCAGCGCGGCCAGGAGAGCGGCAGCCGCGAGCAGGGCCAGACTGAGTGAAAGGTGTTTTTTCATGGAGAGCGCTCCGGGGCTGAAGTACGGTTTGGAGCAGGCGGAATCGTCTTAAATTGAAGACCGGCAGAGAGATAATCAAGAATGGTGCCAAAGAGTGCCGGCCGATATCTTTTTAGTTTACAGCGAGTTGTTACAGCGTGCGGAAAGCCTGATTCTCATAATCGTAAGCGGGAATTCATTTATGACAAAATAAACCCGCGATAGCGGGCCAAGAGGAAAATAAACAGGGACATTCCTTTCGGGATGTCCCTGTTTTTCTCGATATTTGATCAAAACAGCCCTACAGAATTATCTTTTATTCCCATACCCCCGAGGAGTTTCGAGTAATCTCAGTTGTGGATCGATATGTCCATTCCTTCTCGCCACACCCAGATTCGAGTTTTCCTCGACATCTTCATTGCCCCACTGTATCCAGCCCGGCCTTCTAAAACGGGCAAAGAGCTCCAAATAGGGGCCTGGCGAGCATGATTCTATCAGTGAGTACAGCTCATCCGGTTTCCGGGAGTGCTCTCTTTTGCGCGTAGAAAACAAATTCACCTGAGTCCGGCCCGGATCAAGGGTGCGCATGCTCCCGCGGATACCAAACAAGACCAGTTCCGTGACATTTCTGAAGTAAAACCCGACCCCTCGCCCATCAGGACCACCATCTTTGCGAATTTTGTACCAGACCAGATTCGATTTATAGGTGAAACCCCAGGCCTCCAGCACTCTCAGCCCTTCCTGGAGAAGGGCGTTGGGCACCCACAGATAAAGGTGAGACTGGGCAGCGGCCAGTTTGGAAACCGGCAATTCAAGAATTTCCTTCAACTCCATCGTCGGATATCTTAACAAACGTCTGTGTTCGGGTGCTACTTTTCCGGTCCGGTTCTGGAATTGCCAGGGAGGATCGGCCAGAATAGTGGAATATTGGCCTTTCATCTTGGATAAGATATCTTCCGCTGGATTGAGTTTTATCAGGTTATAGCACTGTGGCGTCACCCTTTCCTCCCCGGCACTCATATGACTACAACCTGTCTCGGGATCCCGATAAGAAGCAATGGACACGGATTGCCGACTCCCCGATGGACACGATCCTCCAGCTTTCGCCAATGAGTCGTAGCTTCACCGAATTTATCGGAAACGAAAGCATGCGCCCAGCCTTCTTCAAACGATCCTTTTGCAGCCGCCATTCGGTTGATCATATCAAGTTGCCTATTAGTAGGAGAATAGAAAGACGATAAGTCCTCGACCTTTCCGATTCCTTGCTTTCGTGCAAACTGAGCAACGAGATCGCGCAGAGAATCCTGTAGCGAAGAACCTCGCGTTATTATTGCACCTATCGAAATCACTCCATCTGCATGCAATCGCTTAAAATTCTCTAAATCCCTGTCAAAGAAAGGATCCTTGTTGTTCCACTCTATTTCCAAGGCGAATGTGCCAGTAGGAAATTTTTTAACGTGATCGACCTGGTGTGATATCGATTCTTTCTCAATTCCATCTATTATCTTTTTAATCTCAAAACTATGCTTCTTCCAACCTTGTTCCTCTGCCAGAGCATGCCGCATTCTCTGTGTCAGTTCTCCCTCTCCGCCTCCACCGCGTACCAATTCCTCCGCTGGTATCTCAATCTGCAGCAGCACTGTCTCGAGTTCTGTCGCAGCCGTAGGCATATCCAAAGTTAAAATCGCCTCAGCATAGTGCAGTGTAAGGATTTGAAACCCTTTTTCTTTGAGTCTCTCAAACATCCGTCATGTTCCCGAGGGTGTCAGAAAGCGGAATCCGACTTAAATCAACATACACAATTTATCCGAAATGGAAACCCCTACTAAGGAAAAAAAGAAAGAGCCCTGAGCATTCTCCCAAGGCTCTTTCATATCTCTAAGACTATTAATCACTTCGGGAACAGGGTCCACAGTTCCTCGCGGGTGGGCTGACGGCCGAACTCGCAGATCTCGAACGCCTCGGCGTGAGTGACCTTGCCGGCCCGCTCGGCGCCGTAACGCTCGGCCAGCATGCCGTAGTGCGGGTTATCCTTGCCGGCCCTGCCGCGGCCCCAGCCTTTCACGAACCACTCCCAGCGCCCGGCCGGGTCGGCGGGCACCTGGTCCAACTGCCCGTCGATCCAGGGCAGCCACTCGAACATCTGGCTGTCCATCTCGGCCAGGGCCTTGAGTTTCCGCTCCTGGACCGCGCTGATATCCACCACCACATCCGCCTGGAACGGGATGGGCTTTCTAAATCCGTCCTCGAAATACATGAACACCGGGTTTTTCTCCAGGCGCGGTGTCTCGGGGCAGACATTGGGCACCATCACCATGTAGGCCGCATCCTGCACCACCTGGGCCGTGTAGCGGTGGTCAGGGTGGTAGTCGTTGGGGCGCGGCAGGATCACGATGTCGGCCTGCCAGTCGCGGATCGCCCGGATGACAGCCTTGCGCACCTCGAGGCTCGGCTCCAGCTCCCCGTCATGGAAACCCAGGGTGCGCCAGCTCGTTCCCAGGACTTTCGAGGCGCGGGTCGCCTCCTCCGCCCTGCGGCGGGCCAGGGCTCCGCCGCCCTGGCTCTGGTGGCCAGCATCGCCGTTGGTCACTGCCACGAGCTGCACCTTGGCCCCGGAGGCCGCCCAGAGCGCCGCGGTCCCGCCCGCGCAGTATTCCGCGTCATCCGGGTGTGCGCCGATCATTATCACCCGCAGCGACTCGGCGGCCGCGGCCTGTCCGGCCGGAAAAGTCAGGGCAAGAAAACAAAGGGCAAAAAAGACAGTCAAACCTCTCCGGTTCCAGATCATCCGTCGCCTCTCCCGGTTGCCGTTTCAGGGGTCCGATCCAGGGTCTCAACAATCGCGACCGCACTCAGCGCGGGAACAGGTTCCAGAGCTCCTCGCGGCTGGGCTGGCGGCCGAATTCGCAGATCTCGAAGCCCTCCACGTAGGTGGCAGTGTCGGCCTTTTCCTTTCCGTAGCGTGCCTCGAGCGCCTGGCTGCACTGCGCTTTCCAGCCCTGCATGGAGGGGCCGCGCCACTTGCGCAGCCACTGCTGACGGGCGCTCTTGTCGGCCGGGACATCGTTCAGGAACCCGCCGATCCAGGGCAGCCACTCGTACATCTGGCTCTCCATCGCATCCAGCGAGCCCCACTTTTTCTCCATCACCGGGTCGACCACCACGGCCACATCCGGGGCGAACGGGATCGGCTTCTTGAACCCGTCCAGGAAATACATGAACACGGGATTTTTCTCCAGGCGCGCCGTCTCCGGGCACACGTTCGGCACCATCACCATGTAGGCGGCATCCTGGACGATCTGAGCCGTGTAGCGGTGGTCGGGGTGGTAGTCGTTGGGGCGCGGCAGGATCACAATATCGGCCTGCCAGTCGCGGATGGCCCGGATGACCGCCTTGCGGGCGGCCAGGGTCGGCTCCAGCTCGCCGTCATGGAAGCCCAGGGTCATCCAGCTCACCCCCAGGCGCTCGGCCGACAGCTTGGCCTCGGCGGCGCGACGGCGGGCCAGGGCTCCGCCGCCTTCGCTCTGGTGGCCGGCATCGCCGTTGGTCACTGCCACGAGCAGGACTTTCGCCCCGGCGGCGGCCCAGAGCGCCGCCGTGCCGCCACCCTTGACCTCGGCGTCATCCGGGTGTGCCCCGATCATGATAACCCGCAGCGGCTCGGCCCCGGTGCGCGGAGGCTCCACTCCGCCCTGGTAGACTGTCTGCGCCCGCAGGCCGGACAGCCCGGCTGCCAGCATCACGACAAACAAGCCAGCGAAAATCCTGCGCATGACTCACCCCCGTTGTATTTGTTTGAACGCCCAGGCCCCCGCTCCCCCGCACGCGGCCTCAGAACGGGAACAGCTCCCAGACCTCCTGGCGCGACGGGCGGTGGCCGTACTCGCAAAGCTCGAAACTCTCACTGTATTTCACCCTGGCCGCCCGCTCCTCGCCATAGCGCTCGGCCAGAGGCCCACGGAAATCCTCCGCTTTCTCGAAAAAGCCATCCAGGAACGTGGGCAGCCAGGCCAACCGGGCCGTGTCACCCTCCGGCACAGCCTCCAGGCAGCCCTCGATCCAGGGCAGCCACTCGTACATCTGGCTGTCCATAGTGTGCAGAGCGCGCAGTTTTTTCCCGCTCACCGGGTCGATATCCACGCTCACCACCGGCTCGAAGGGGCAGGGCTTGGTGAACCCGTCCGACACGTAGAAAAATGCCGGGTCCTTGCGCAGGGCGGGTACATCCTGGCAGTAATTGGGCACCCGCACCACGTAGGCGGCATCCTGCACCACCTGCGAGGTGTAGCGGTGGTCTGGATGGTAGTCGTTTGGACGGCAAGTGATAACCACATCCGCCCGCCACTGGCGGATCGCCTTGACCACGGCTTTGCGCACCTCGGTGTCAGGGGCCAGCTCGCCGTCATGGTTGTCCAGGGTCTGTGTCTCCTGCACCCCCAGGACCTCGGCCGCGCGCACCGACTCGCGCTTGCGCCGACGGGCCAGGGGGCCGCCGCCCATCTCATGGTGCCCGGCATCCCCGTTGGTCAGGCTGAGGAATTTCACGCTGGCGCCCTGTTCCGCCCACAGAGCGGCGGCGCCGCCGACCTTTATCTCACAGTCATCCGGGTGGGCGCCAATCGCCAGCACCCTGAGGTCCTCGAATTTTCCGGCCATTGTTGTATTCCCCTTGCGTTTCAAGTTGAAAAACCCCAACCCAAGTGCAGAACAGTTTCATCTGGTACGGTTGTTGCTTATCTTGCAGCAGAACGACCGCTGTATTTTAGCATCCAAAGGCCCAAAGGTAAACCCCGAAAAAAAGGCGCGCGGCGGTGGAAGAGCTGGTCCTGGTGTTTGTCGCGTTAATCCTGGCCATGAGCGTGGTTCTGGGCTGGCAGCGGCGGCGCGCCGCCGCGCAAAGCGCGGGCGGGCGAACGCCCCGCGGCGCCTCCGGCGCCCGGCGCGCCGCCGCCCGGAGCCGGAGTGTCAACTACAGCCTGGCCCCGCGCAACCCCGAGGTTATGGCCGGCATGCTGTTCGAGCTGCTCTCCACCCGCCTGGGCTTCGAGGAAATGCTCTCGTTCGCCGAGTTGGTCTCAAGCCCCGAGATGACAGTGCGCTACCTGGAACGCCTGGCCTCCAAGCCCTCCCTGGCCGAGTTGGCCGGCCAGCTCGAATTCCTCTGCCGCGGCATGGAGGCTCACGGTTACCGCCAGGCCGAGCGCCTTCAGGTGAGCCAGTCCCTGGTGGCCCGGGCGAACAATGAGGCCAAGCTGCTCAGAATCCACAAGAACCTGGACAAAATCTTCTGAGTCCAGACGCTCACCTTCGTCTTTTTACTCCCCCAGCGGCCCCCGGGCCGCCGCAGTTGCCTTTGGGGGCCGCGCCTGTCTGAGCCTCCCGCCAGGGCAGCGTTCAGCCGCGCGGGAAACGGCCCGGCCCGTCAGTGCTCCAAGGTTCGGCGGCGATCCGCGGCAGCGCCGCCGCTGCAACGAAGCAGCGGAATCAAAGCTCCGAAAACACTCAAGGTTGAAGCAGTGTCGCGGTTTGGACGAGTTCGCGGCCCCCACTGGCTTCTGGTTCTCTGGGCCGTAACCAAGAGAACATCACAGCCTTCCGGGCACGGCGCGCCGTGCCCCTCCACAAGACATAAAACTGGTCTGAGTTCAGATTTTCCCGCGCAGGCAGAACACTTTGGTCTTGCCGAACTCCAGCGGGAATGTCACCTCGCGCACTTTTTTCCCATAATATTTTCCCTCGAACACCTCGTACAGGTCCACAGCTTCCGGGAAACGCAGGGTCTTGGTCCCGCCGGTGGAGCCGTGGATCACCGCGAAATCCCCATCCGCGGTGAACGTGTCCCCGCTCTCGGAGTAGATATGCACCCCGGCGCGGCGCGCGGCGGCGCGCAGCAGCTCGGCCTGCACGTACTTGGCCCCGATCCAGAGCGAGCGGTAGCCGGCCCGGTCGGTCTCGCCCAGGGCGGGAAGCCGCTCCTCGAAATAGAGCCCGCCCGCGCTCTGGCTGCTGTCGGCCAGGTAGAAAAGCGGATCGGTGAGCGCGGGGGCCAGCTCGATCAGCCAGCCCGGGGCCTTGGTCTCGAAGCTGCCGAACAGCACCCGGTCCGGCTGGCCGAAGAAACGGTCGCGGGGCAGGCCGGCGCTCAGGGGGTGACGGGGGTCGTCGACCACGAACCGCGGGTGGAAAGAGCCTCGCTTGTAGGCCAGGTCGAACCCGGTCAGCTCTTTCATCCAGGCTACGTTCAGTTTCGGCTCGCGGTCCGGATCGATCAGGCCGGGGGCGTAGAGCCAAAGGGCGGTGGCGCCGTTCTTTTTGAGCTTGGCCGTGACCGCCACGCGTTCGGAGTCGGACAGGCAGATCGCGTTCAGGAACACGTAGAGCTTGTAGTCCGGCATGGCGGGATCGGCCAGATCCCGCACGTAGTAGTAGTCATAGGGCGCGCCGATCCGCTCGAACTCGAGCTGCCGCTGCCACATCAGCATGTCGCGCAGGCTTTCCTGGTCCGTGTAGAAAATGCTCGGCTCGCTGGCCACCATGGCGATCTCGGCCGCGCGCCTGTAACCCAGGCGCTGCGAGGCGCCGAACAGCTCCTGGATGCGTTTCATCGTGGCCAGCATGCCCGGGTCGTGGTACCACTTGTCCTTGGAGCTGTTCTCGAACCACCAGGCGTGGTAGTGACGGGTGAGGATTTTACCCATGTCGCGCTTGAGCATCTCGCAGCTTTCGGCGGTCGAGTGCGCCTGGCTCCAGTGCGCCCAGTTGCCGTAATCCGACAGCACGGTGCGGGTGTCCTCCTCGGTGAACCAGAGCATGCGGCGCAGGTTGTAGCTGCTGAACGGGCTGCGCGCGGTGGACTGGCCGCCCGGGGGACGGTTGAAATAGGTGCTGGGCGAGGCCAGGAAATCCAGCGCGCCGCTGTCCTGGATTTTAGCCGCCGCCCCGGTGATCCCCATCTCGTGGTAGACCACGCAGGTCAGGTAGCCGTAGAACGCCCCGGTGATCAGCTTGCCCCCGGAGAGTTCTTTCACCTTGCGGCCGAACCGGATGATCGCGTCCGCCACGGATTCGTTAAGCGCCCGGTAATAGTCGCTCTCGAACTCGCTGCAGTCCGGGTTGGCCAGGGTGCCGAATGTGCTGTGGCTGTCGTAGCGCCGGGTGATCAGCTCGCCCACGCCGGTGTAGAGCGTGCGCTCGGCCAACTGGGGAACGCGCACCGCCTCGAACGAGCGGACATCGTTGCGCCAGGCCGCGGCCAGCTTTTCATCCGTGCCGTATTTGCGGCGCACGTACTCGCGGAAATAATCCAGCATCGGACGGCTGAAATCGTGGGCATGGTAGCGGCGGTCATAGGTGACGGTATAATACCATTCCTCTGTTTCGCTGGCGGTGAAGAAATATCCCGCCACCCGGGAACCGAAATCGCTGGCCGCCACCTTGAGCACGAAATCGGTGAGCGCTTCCTCGGCCTTGTCCTGCCAGGCGCGGCTGGCCAGGGAGAACTTGAGCTCATCGGTTAGCACCGGGTCCCAGGTGCGGCCGATCTTGGTGTTGATTATCATCCGCGGGCTGCCGTTCTCGAACGTGGTGCACTCGCCCGGGTTGTCCTCCATCCACTGGCGCGGCGGGTCGAGCGAAAGGCGCAGGATCAGCACGGCCTGCGGGTCGAGCGCCAGGATGCGGTGCGCCAGGGCCGAGAGTTTCTCGAAGCCCTGTGGGTCTTTCCAATCCGTGTCGCAGATCGGGAAATGCAGCCTGACTCCCGCCTCCAGCAGGCCCCGCACGTACTGGGGGTCGGAGTTGTTGCGCGAGCAGAACGACATGGGCGTAACCGGCGCTCCCCCGGCGTACAGCACCGACACGCCGTTTTCGGTGCGGATTTCCGACGGCAGGCAGTTGAAAGCCTGCGCCGCCGCGTCCGTGCGGATTGTCAGGATTCCCATGATCAGCATGCAGATACAAAGGAAAGAACGTTTCATGCGCCAAGCTCCCGGAGTCAGGCATCAGGTTTGTTCGCTGCGGCAGGAGGTGCGGTCGATTTTGGGATTCACTCTAATGCGGACAGACCAGCCGCGCAATGAAATCCGCCGACTGCCGGGCGCACGGCCGAGACAGCCGGACTGTCAGAAAAAGTTTGCCCGCCGGGGCCCTAAGGCTTAAATTGGCCTGACCATCCGTCACCCACTCCACGTATCAGACCCCGGAGGCTCAGCTTGGATTTCAGCGCCGGTTTCCTGGCCCTCATCAATTATCTCGATTCTCTGGTCTGGGGCGTCCCGACCCTGGTGCTGCTGGTCGGGACAGGCATCTACCTCACCCTGCGCCTCAGAGGCCTCCAGTTCACCACGCTCCTGCCCTCGCTGCACCTGGCGTTCATCAAGCGCAAGGACTCCGACAGCGCCGGAGACATCAGCCATTTCCAGGCCCTGATGACCGCCCTGGCCGCCACCGTGGGCACGGGCAATATCGCCGGGGTGGCCACGGCCATCGCCGCGGGAGGCCCCGGTGCGCTGTTCTGGATGTGGATCACCGGGCTGTTCGGCATGGCCACGAAATATTCCGAAGCCCTGCTGGCGGTCAAGTACCGCACCACCGACCGCCGCGGCATGATGTGCGGAGGCCCGATGTACTACCTGGCCAACGGCCTGGGCTGGAAATGGCTGGGGGTTGTGTTCGCCGTGTTCGCCTCCATCGCCGCTTTCGGGATCGGCAACATGGTCCAGTCGAACAGTGTGGCCGAGGCCTGCGCCTCGAGTTTCGGCGTGCCTACCTGGGTCAGCGGGCTGGTGATGGCGGCGGCGACCGCCCTGGTGCTGCTGGGCGGGATCAAGTCGATCGGCCGGGTGAGCAGCCTTCTGGTGCCGGTGATGATCGTGTTCTACATCGGCGGGGCGCTCTGGGTGATTGCCGCCAACTATCACATGCTGGGCGAGGCGTTCCGGCTGATTTTCTACGAGGCTTTCACTCCCACCGCGGCCGGGGGCGGGTTCGCCGGAGCGGCGGTGATGACCACGATCCGCATGGGTGTGGCCCGCGGAGTGTTCTCCAACGAAAGCGGCCTGGGAAGCTCGGCCATCGCGGCGGCGGCGGCCCAGACCAGCCATCCCGTGCGCCAGGCCATGGTTTCGATGACCCAGACTTTCATCGACACGATCGTGGTCTGCACACTCACCGGGCTGACAATCATCATGACCGGCACCTGGCTCTCCGGCCAGACCGGAGCGACTCTCACCACCACGGCTTTCAGCCACGGCCTGCCCGGCAGCTCGGGCGGCGTGGTGGTGGCCCTGGGGCTGGTCCTGTTCGCCTACTCGACTATTCTCGGCTGGTCGTACTACGGCGAGAAAGCGCTCGAGTTCCTGGCCGGACCGCGCTCGGTGGTCCCGTATCGGGTGCTGTTCTCGGTGATGGTGTTCTTCGGGGCAATCTCTCAGCTCAACACGATCTGGCTGGTGGCGGATGTGATGAACGGCCTGATGGCCCTGCCCAACCTGGTGGGGCTGCTGTTGCTCAGTCCGGTGATCGTGCGCGTTACCCGCGCCTATTTCAGGGGCGAGGAATAGGCCTGGCGCGAGTGCGGCCGCCGCAGCGCCTTGACCAGCATCCGCCCGGCCTCGGTCCGCCGCTCGGTGATTATCAGTCCGCAGGCGGTCTCCAGCAGGTAGACTATCTCCGGCTCGCTCATCCGGGTGCGCTCGATCTTGAGGTCGCTGTCATCCAGACGGTCGCGGGGGCCGAACAGGCGCTCCGACAGCGGCTGGTGCAGGCGGAACTCCAGGATCATCTTCCGGTGGCAGAGTGAGGCCAGGTGCTGGACCAGGGGTTCCAGCAGGGCGCGCGGGTAGCAGCAGAGCACCCCACTGTCCACGATCAGGTCGAAACCGCCCTCGATCAGCGGGTCGAACAGGCTGCGGTAGATGATCGAGGGGAAAGGGTTCAGGCCGCCGGCCAGTTCGGCCGTGGCCGCGTCCGGGGATGCCCCCACCACATCCGTGTCCCCGGCGGCCAGGCGACGGCTCATCACGCCGGAGCCGTTCTCCAGCACCAGGATACGGGATTCTTTCAGGTCGCGCTTGAGGTCCAGTATCTCCACCGTGCGCGCCGTGTACTCCACGCTGTAGTCCCTGAACCGCTCGGCCCGTTTCAGCCCGTCCCCTGCCGTCTTGGCTCCCTCCCCCCGAAGCGGACCCAGTATCTCGGCCAGTTTCTGCCCGAGCAGCGCGGCGCGCTGCTCCAGTCTTTCCTCCAGTTCCTTTTTCATGCACCTTTCTCTTTCATTTTCCGCCCGGCCCGTCTCTTGTGCTTTCCGGGCGGCAACCGGTTAAACCAACATAGGGGAGGGTTCAGGACCCTCCCCTACATTCAAGACCCCAGTCCGCGGGATTCTCAACAGTCACTTATCTTCTTCCTCGTTGCGGCAGGCGGCCAGAGCGCGGTCGATTTCGGCGCTCAGTTTGCGGTTGCCCGTCGAACCGGCCAGCTCGGCGGCCTTGCGGCAGTGACGGCGGGCCACGGCGCGCTCGCCGCCCAGAAGGGCGATATGCCCGCGGAACAGCTCGGCCACGGCCAGGTGCTCGGTCATCCCGTGCTCCCGGGCGAGCGCCTCGCCCTCATCCAGCGCCCGCAGTCCCGCCGCCGGGTCGCCCTGGTGGGCCAGGATCGCCCCGCGGTACAGGATGTTCTGCACGGCCACGGGAAGGTTGCCCGCCTCCAGGGCCACGGCCAGGCTCTCGCTGAAATAGTTGCGCGCCGGCTCGTACTGGCGGAGGTTGTAGTAATATACCCCGATCGTGCTCATCAGGGTGCAGACATAGCTGTAATCCTGCTCGTCGCGGGCCAGCTCCAGGGCGTGCAGGTAGTAGTCCAGGGCGCGGCTGACCTCTTTCATCTCGTAGCTGGCGTTGCCCAGGTTGGCCAGCCAGATGCCCTGGTTACGCAGGTTGCCGGTGCGCTGGGCGATGCTGAGCGCCTGGGAGTAGTACTCGATGGCGGTCTCGTACTCCTCCACCGCGTAGTAGACCGAGCCGATGTAGCCCAGCCAGTTGCCGGTCTGAACCAGGTCGCCCGAGGTGCGCAGGCGGCTCAGGGCACGGTGGAACTGCTCCAGGGCCTCATCCACCCGTCCGGCCTCGTAGCGCATGCGGCCGAGGTTGCTGAGCGCGGTCACCGCGGCCGTGTCATCACGCAGCTTGTCGGCCAGATCCAGGCAGTCGCGGTAAAGTGTCTGGGCCGCCTCGATCTGGCCGCTCTGCTGGCGCACCACGGCCAGGTTGAGCAGGATGTCCAGGCGGCGCTCGCCGGGGGTGCTGTCCTCATCCAGGGCCAGGGCCTCACTCAGAAGCACTCCGGCCGCCTGGATTTCCTCGCGCTTCAGCTTGAGCTGGGCCGCCGCGGTCAGGCAGCGCGCGGTCAGGGCCTGTTCGCCGAACACCCGCGCCACCTCGAGGGCCTCGGTGTGGAAACGCTCGGCCCCGGCCCAGTCGCCGCGCAGGACCATGATCTCTGCCAAGTCGAGGCAGGCCTCCACCCGCGGCCGCATGAAAGCGTGCCCGCGCGAGAGCATCAGGGCCGCGCTCAACGTGGCGAAGGCTTCCTTGATCCGCCCGTCCCCCAGCCGCGCCCGTCCGCTGCGCACCAGCAGGGAGTCGAACTGCTCGAGGCTGTCGCCGGCCATGTCGGAGCCGTCCAGGGCGCCGTCCAGGCCCAGGCGGGCCATCGCCTCCTGGAACGAGGCCTCGGCGGCGCGGTAGTCCTCCAGCAGCAGCAGACGGTCGCCGCAGAGCGCCAGGGTGTTCACGGCCCAGTCCTCTTTCAGGAAATAGCTCTGGCGCAGGAACGCCCCCACCATGAACACGAAATCGTGGTTCTCCTCCTCCATCATCTGGAACAGAAGGTCGGCGCTCTGCTGGCGCAGCTCGGCGCTACGCTCGGGGGTGAGGCTCTCGGCCAGAATCTCGTAATAGAGCGGGCAGGCCAGGCGCACCGTGCTGACTCCACCCGTGGCGCCCTCCAGCAGGAAACCCTGCCCGGCCAGGGCGTCCAGGTCGGCCTCCAGGTTGCGCACCTGGATGTTGAGCCGGGCCAGCAGGCGGGAGAGGATTTCCGGCGAGCTGCAAGCCCCCAGGATCGCCACCGCCTGCAGGATACTGCGAGCGTGGTTGTCCAGACGGCGGTGCCGCTCGCGCAGGATACCGGGCAGCTCCAGGGCGGCCAGGGCCCGCGAGCGGTTGTCCAGCGCGGCCACCAGACGGCGGCGGCGCTCCCGGCTCTCAGGGCTGGTCACTTTTTCGCGCAGAAGGCGCCAGGTCTCGCCGATGAGCAGCGGGTTGCCCGGCGCGCCCTCGATCAACAGGTCGCGCAACTGGGCCGTCACCGCCTGGCCCGACCCGCCGCCGGCGCTCTGCTCCTCCAGGCGCTGCACCAGGCGCCGCCGGGACAGCTTGGAAAGAGGCCCCAGCGAAAACTCCCGGAACTCCTCCAGGTAATCCAGGCGCGAGCTGAACGGCGCGCGGCTGGAGCTGAGGATCACCAGCGGCCAGAGGCAGTCCTTTTTCTGCACCAGGTGGACCAGCAGCTCCAGCGACAGGCTGTCCATGCGCTCCAGGTCATCGAACCAGAGCATCAGAAGCGGCGGGCTCTCGCCACGGGTCAGGCTGGCCCGCAGGGCTTGCAGGTAGCGCCGCACGGCGTTGAACACCACCAGCTTGCCCTTGCCGCGACGGTTGGCCGGAGTGTAAAGCTCCAGCGGATAATCCACTCCCAGCAGGCGGCCGAACACCGGCAGGATCACTCCGGAGTCGAACACCTCCTGGGGCAGCTTGAGGCGGGCGAACGCGGCCAGGCGCGACTCGATCTTCTCTTTCTTGGCGTACTCGCTCTCCCAGAACGGGATGTCCAGGTCGAGCGCCAGCGCCGAGCTGACCGCCCCGAACGGGTAGTCCGCCACCGGGAACACGTCCCCCCGCAGCAGGTACACCTCGCCCAGGGCGTGGGACTCGATCACCAGCTCATCCAGGAGCGCGCTGCGGCCCACCCCCTCCTCGCCGTGCACGTTCAGCCAGAGGGCCTGGCCCTCGGGGCCGTGCGAAAGGAAATCGGCCAGAAGATCGTAGAGAGCCTTAAGCTCCTTGTCCCTTCCGATCAATTCCATTTCCCGCATAAAAAACCCGGTCGACTGGTTGTGGGGAGAGAGCGGCAAGTTAAAAATCGAGAGAATTTTGGTTGAAATATAGCGGCGGCGCACTCATTATCAAGCAAAATTATTCTAAAAGCCATTTCAGAAGGCCTAACGGGCAGAATGAAACAAGAACACTTGACAGGGCCAAGTTTTCTCTGATATAGTAAAAAGAGATTATTCACGAAATTAGCTCATAAACCTTCAATGGAGAAACATATACAAAAGAACTTAAAACTTTCTGTCGTGCAGGCCCACTCGGCCGGTCGAGAACAGGGAAGCGCCGGGATAGAATCCCAAAGGTGACAACGATTCAATTCGGGGTGTTTTTATGGCTCAGCGGGATTTGAACAAAGTGATCCTGATCGGTAATATCGGTCGGGACCCGGACCTGAGGCAGACAGAGAAAGGCAGCGCGATCTCCACTTTTTCCCTGGCGACCAACACCACCTGGGTCGACCGCGAGGGTGTGCGGGCCGAACGCACGGAATGGCACAATATAGTCGCCTGGAACCGCCTGGCCGAAATATGCAACCAGATCATCCACAAGGGCGACCAGATCTACATCGAGGGCCGCCTGCGCACCCGTTCCTGGACGGATGAGAAAGGCGAGCACCACCACCGCACCGAGGTGATCGCCGAGCAGATGATCAAGCTCAGCCGACGCCCGGACGAGGACAGCGAGCCGGCTGAAAGCGCCGGACACGCCGCCGATCCCGCCTCCACCCCCTACGGACACGGACATTGACAGCGCCCGGACCAGCCGGGATATCCCTGACCTGGACTTCGCGATAGAATAATGGTCCGAGGTTCGGGTTATTTATTAGTATCATAAAGTATTAAATTACAAAGCTCCTGCCTGCCGCCGAAGGACTGACGCATGAGTGAAGCCAAAGAACGGCCCCTAACAATGGTGATCAGCGCAGCTTGTGGAGTGTCGATCGCCGCGTTTTTCATCTATCTGCATTCCGGCCCCGAGACCCTGGCGCAGCTGGGATGGGGCTCGGTCCCGGCCGGGGTGGCGGTCATGATCGCCAGTTCCGTCCTGGGCGGCTGGCTCGGTATGCTGATCCGCAAGCTGATTCGCCAGCACAGAAAAAGAATAATCCGTCTGTGAGCCGCTGGGACAAACCACCGTGGTATCCATAGCGCTTCTACCTCAGGAGGACTGACGGATGGAAGAAGAAATAGCCCGGTTCAGCCTCGTGGGCTGGATAACCGGCTCGTGTGCCGGCGGTACGGCCGGGACCTTTTTCATCTATCTTTATTTCGGCCCCGTGGCCCCGGCTGGCCTGGGCGGCTTGCTCCCGGCCCGTCTGGGTGTACTGGTAGGATGCATTGCTGTCGGGGGCGCGATTGGCAACTGGTTGGGCCTCCGGGTGCGAAAAAACAAAGAGAAAAGATTCAATCCTTAACCCACACGGCAAAGCGACAGGAAGACACGGAATGAACCCACGCAAGCCGCCGCAGCCCAGCCCGCCCGCCGGCAAACTGGACCGGCTCAAGGAAGCCCTCGGGCGAAAGGACAACCCCTCGGAGAAAGTGTTGCGGGCTTTCAACAGCCTGATGCGCCAGGAGCCGGGGCAGCCCGGACCGGTCAAACCGGGGCCGGCCAAAGGGAAATAGGACTCGAAGCAAAAAAGGGGTGCGGCAGGCCGCGCCCCTTTTTCAATAGCGTTAAAATAAACAGGGATTTAAGAATCAACCCTCGCGGCAACGAAGAGTAAGACGCACACACCCCGTCGGCTGCGCCGCCACCCCTCTTTTTAGAGGAGAAGGAAAGGCACCGCCGTTAAATGTGGCAACCGAGAGCTGGGCTCTGGCGGGATACATCCCCTCTCGAGAGGGGCGCCCGCGCGAGCGGGCGGGGTGTGTAACGGTCGAGGCAAATTGGAAACCGGGCGATAGTAAATATCTCCCCAAAAAACGAAGAGGCGGGTCAAAGACCCACCTCTTCGGATATCGGCTTGAATCCCATTGCCTACTCTTTCACCACCCAGACCTTGATCTCCGCGGTCACTTCGGGGTGCAGGCGGATGCCCACGCTGTAGACCCCGAGCTGCTTGATCGGCTCCTCGAGCAGGAACTTGCGGCGATCCAGCTCGAACCCCTGCTTGGCGGCCTCATCGGCGATGTCCTGGGACGTGACCGATCCATACAGACGTTCTTCCTCGCCCACCTTGACCTGGAAAGTCAGCGACAGCTCGCCGATCTTGGCGGCCAGGACCTGAGCCTCGGCCTTTTCCTTCTCGGCCAGGACCAGGGCCTGTTTCTTCTCAAACTCGATGCGCTTGAGGTTGCCCGCACTGGCCATGTAGGCCATGTTCTTGGGGACCAGGTAGTTGCGGGCAAACCCCGGGGCCACGCTCACCACGGCGCCGATTTTGCCCAGGCCCTCGATGTCGGTGCGCAGGATCACTTCGCTTTTGCGTCTGATCTTCAATTTAACCTCCCCGGCAAAACTGCCGAAAGTCAGGTACAGCCACAGCTATAAGTTTTCTTTTCAGTTCCGGTTCAATGGTTCTCCGGCACGGTCCGCCTGAAATCCATCCAGGTGTCCAGGAGCCCGAAAGTCAGGTGGAACAGGCAGACCGGGGTCAGGCACAGGGTGACCGCCAGCAGCCGGATAATCAGGCCGCCGCCCCGCGCGGCGATGAAGAAAAACATCACCGCCAGGCCGCGGATCACGTACAGCACTCCCATGACAAACAGCAGGTTCAGCGCCAGACGCCCGGGCCAGCCCTTGCCGGCCAGCAGCACCAGCACCAGCCCCGCGATCACGGCCCAGATCCAGTGGTCCTCGAAGCGGTACTGGTCGAACCTCGTGCAGCCCAGCGACAGCGGGATTGCGGCCTCGCCCCAGCGACGGAAAGCCAGGGCCGAGATGAAGAACGAGGCCAGCATCATCAGCACATACTGACCTGGCAGCAGCGCCACCACCATCCTGACTGTGCGCTCGATCGCCAGCCGGCTCTGGACATCGTCACCGGCCACCAGGCCCCATTGTTTCTGGACCGCGGCCGCCTGTGTCTCCAGATGGGACCAACTCTCCAGTGCCACTCCGCCGGAGACGAACAGCGCCAGCACAGCCAGCACTCCGGCCAGGCAGGCCAGCAGCGCCCCCGAGGTGACACTGCTGAACAGGTTGCTTCTGAGAATGAACATTCCGGCCAGCGCCGCCGCCACAGCGAACGTAATGCTGATCGGCTCCATGGTCAGCCAGCCCACGGCCGCCGGGACCAGCAGCGCCGCCGCACCGGCCAGCCGCCGCCGCGGACGGCGGTCGCAGCACAGAAACATCAGCCCCAGGATGAAACCCACGGCCACCAGCATGAACCAGTTGGTCAGGGTCAGGCCAGCCAGCACGGCAGGCAGGAACCAACTATCATTTCTTCGGCTTTTGCCCATTGAAACCTGTCCCGGCAGGGTCCGGCCTTTTGGGTTGCATCAGGATGACGGCCGCATCGGGACCGATCCGCCCGCCGGTCATTACGGCATCCGCCTCAAAGCGAGGGAGGACGGCTGCTGGCCGTCCGCGCGCCTCACGACCGCGAGTGCGTCTCTCCGACATAGGGCAGCAGGGCCAGGTAGCGCGCCCGCTTGATCGCGGTGGCCAGCTGGCGCTGATGCTTGGCGCAGGTGCCGCTGGTGCGACGGGGCACTATCTTGCCGCGCTCGGTCAGAAAACGTCCCAGGGTGCGCTCATCCTTGTAGTCGATCTTCTCTATGCTGTTCTCGCAGAGGTAGCAGACCCGCCTGCGGCTTTCCATCATCGGTCTCGGTCTCATCCACTTATCCTTTCAATCCTGTTAGTCGGTATTTATTGTATTCAGGTCACTCCGGCAAACAGCCGTCCTTAAGACTCAGGCGTCATCATCCTCTGAGGAGGCCGGCTTTTCGGCTTTCTTCTCGGTGTCCGGATCGTACAGCACGACCAGATAGCGCATCACCTGCTCGTCGATCTTCAGACGGCGCTCGATCTCGGCGATCACCGCCGGCCGGGCGTCGAAACGATAGACCCGGTAGATGCCGTTGTCTTTCTTCTTGATCTGGTAGGCCAGCTTGCGCTTGCCCCAGTCAAGTATGTCGACTATGACGGCCTCCTGCGACTTGAGGAGTTCTTCCAGGCGCGTGAATTTATCCGCGACCTGGCTTTCCTCAATCGTAGGATCAAGGATCAGGACAAGCTCGTACCTGTTGTTCATGAACGTTCCCCCTTCGGTCTTGCGATCCCCGCATTGTGCGGGAATAGGGCGTAAGTTATTGGGAAATATGAAAAGGTCCGCAGTACTGCGAACTGAACAATCTAATCGTCTCCGGGGTAAAATTCAAGTCTGATGATACATTTGGAATAAATTCGCTTTCCGGACCCGGCCGAGGGCATGAATATTGACTTATAAGCGTATTATGTTCATATTCAACAATCTATTGTGAATCGCTTTCGCAACCGTCCCGCGCAGAGGCCGGCCGGTCGGCCGGAAATGAAGGAACAGCCATGAGATTCTTCCGTAAAAGAAGCCCCTACCTGTACGGCTCGCTCACGGTGATGGCCCTGCTGCTCGTGGGCTGGCTGGTCGGCCGGGTGATGGCCACCTCGGACAACACCTACATGCGCATCCTGCTGCTGCAGGATGTGGTCGGCCAGGTGAGCATGCGCTACGTGGACTACATTCCGCCCGAAAACCTCTACCGCCGCGCCACGGACGGGCTGCTCAAGAATCTCGACCCCTACACCGAGCTGATCCCGGCCGAGGATTTCAAACGCTTCCAGGAAATCCAGGTCCACAGCGAGTACGTGGGCATTGGCATCTCGATCAGCAAGGTGGAGAACGAGATCGTGGTGATGTCGATTTACAGCGGCTCCTCGGCCTGGCGCCAGGGGGTGCAGCCCGGCGACCGCGTGGTCAAGGTCAACGGCAAGTCCTCCTGGGGCTGGACCACCGAACAGGCCTCCAACAACCTTCTGGGGCCCGAGGGCTCCAGCGTGGAGATCACCCTGGCCCGCGCCGGGCTGGATGAGCCGGCCACCTTGATCCTCACCCGCGAGCCGGTGGTCGTGCCCACCGTGACCCGGCATTTCATGCTGCCCGACAGCGTGGGCTACCTCCGCCTGAGCAGTTTCACCGAACGGAGCCTGGAGGAGCTGCGACAGCAGGTGCAGCAGCTCAAGGCCGACGGGATGAAAGCCATGGTCCTCGACCTGCGCGACAACTCGGGCGGCCTGACCGACCCGGCCGTGGCCATCGCCGACCTGTTCCTGCCCAAGCGCGGGGTGATAGTCTCCATGCGCGGGCGCAACACCCAGGACAGCAAGAGCTTCTTCTCCACCGGCAAGCCCATTCTGCCCGAGAATTTCCCTCTGGCCGTGCTGATCAACGAGTTCACCGCCAGCTCCAGTGAAATCCTGGCCGGCGCGCTGCAGGACCACGACCGCGCGATCATCCTGGGCCAGAACTCGTTCGGCAAGGGCCTGGTGCAGACCACGTTCCCGCTCAGCTCGGGCGATGTGCTCAAGATCACCACCGCGCGCTACTACACCCCCAGCGGACGGAACATCCAGCGCATCAACTACACCCCGCGCCAGCAGTGGGACGAGCTGGGGGAGGAGGACGAGGAGGAGCCGGGCGATTCCTCCAAGCCCCAGCCCAAAAAGGAATCCTACCACACCGACATGGGCCGCGAGGTCACCGGCGGCGGCGGGATCGTGCCGGACGTGCGGATCGAACCCCCGGCGGCGGCCTACGACCCGCTGATCGGGCGCATTTTCTCGCACTCGTTCGATTTCGCGGTGGCCTACAAGAGCCTGCACCCGAACCTTGACCGCAGCTTCCAGGCCGATGACACGGTGTTCAAGGCCTTTGTCAGCTACCTGAAAAACAAGCAGGTCAACGTGGATCAGGAGCGCCTGACCGAGCTAAAGGACTACATCACCACGAACCTGCTGACTTTCCAGATCGCCCAGGTGACCTGGGACGAGAACACGGCCTACCGCCTGATCTCCGGGCACGACCATCAGTTGGGCAAAGCGCGCGAGATGCTCGCAGGCGGGGCCACGCAGCAGAAGATAATGCAGAAGCTGATGGAGGAAAAACCTAAGTGAGCGGAAAGACGAGCGCAGCCAAGAGCAGGGACACGCAGGCCGAGAACGCGCTGAGGGCAGCCGATAGGGATTCGCGGGGGGATTTCTGGGGAAATTTCTTCTATTTCCTGGTTCTCAGCATCGCCATCACTTTCATCCTGGCCAACAACACGGTCCAGGCCCTGACCAGCACCACCGGCGCGATTATCCTGGGCCTGCTCGTTCTGCTGGATGTTTTCCCGGCCTTCCACCTGGCCCGGCATTTCCTGTACGACCGGGACTGAGGCGCGGCGGGTTACGGGATCGACGCAAAACACGTAGGGGAGGGTTTAAAACCCTCCCCTACATTTGTTTCGACCGCTTCAGCCCCGCAGCAAGTCACCTTTCATTCCGTTCGGGCAACCCCCTCAGGGCCGCACGGTGAAGCCGAAAGTGAGTTTCACGTCCGGGCTGTCACCCACCCCGAACTTGGCCTCCACGAACAGGCTCGAGGTCTCGGAGGTCTCGAACTCCAGGCCGCCCAGCAGGTTCAGGCCTACCTGGAACTCATCGTCATCCGCCCGCGGGTTGGAATTGCGGTGGCTGAGCAGGTTGAACCCCAGCCCACCGCCGGCGTAGGGCACGTAGTTCTTGGTCTTGTGGTCGGTCAGCATGTAGACCACTTCCGGGTTCAGGCAGACCATGGTCAGGTCGTTGCCCACGCCCACTTCGACATTCGGGCGGAACACCAGGTTCTCCACGATCTCACCCAGGTCGGCGTGCACGCCGAAATGCACCTGGTCCGGGTCGAGGGTCGCCCCCACGCGCCCGCCGATCCCCAGGAGCACCTCCTGCGCCCGCGCCGCGGTGAGCGGGAAAACGCACAGCAACGCAACCGACAGCAACATCCTTCCGCACTTGCCCATCGTTTCACTCCTTGCGCTTTGATCCGGCAGGGGATACTTCTTTGCATCACGAATCAAGTATAATTTCCTCAACCTGAGACGGCAACCCGGCAGCCATTATTCATCAGCCGGGGCGGCTATGCACTCAGAAAGCACCGCCGCGCGGCCCGGCGCGGTGAAATACCTTTTCAGCACAGTCCGCTTTTCTTATCTTGGAGAGACATGGTTTGTTCCAGGCTTTTTATCTTTTCGACCGGAGTGTCTTAGTGAGCCTCTTGGATATCCTGATCGTGGCCGGGTATATGGCGACAATGCTGATTGTGGGACTGCTGCACCTGAAAGAAGCCTCGGGGGACGTGCACAGCTATTTCCTGGGCAACCGCCGCATCCCGTGGTGGATCACGGCCATGAGCTCGAGCATGTCCTCGATCGATATCACCGGCACCATGCTGAACGTGTCGATCCTCTATTTCATGGGTGTGCGCTCGTTCTACTACAATATATGGATGATCGGCGGGGTGGCGCTGATGTGCCATCTGGGGCGCTGGATCCGCCGCTCCAACGTGGTGACCGCCGCCGAGTGGATGAGTTTCCGTTTCGGCGAGGGCTGGGCCGGCGAGCTGCCGCGCCTGACCGTGGCCGCCATCTCCATCGGCTCGCTGATCGGCTACGTGGCCTACGCCTATGTCGGGGTGGGCAAGTTCATCTCGGCTTTCGTGCCGGCCCTGAGCTCCGACCCCACGGTCAACGCCCAGATCTGGGGTGCGCTGGTGATCCTGTTCACCGCGGTCTACGCCGTGCTGGGCGGGCTGTTCAGCGTGGCCTACACCGACCTGATCCAGACTTTCATCCTTTTCCTGACCTCGGTCTACATCACCGTGGCCGCCTTCGTCAAGGTCAGCCCCCAGGTTATCGCCTCGCTCACCCCCGCGGGCTGGGACATCCTGCATCCCACCACCCGGATCGACTACATGGAGGGGGTAGCCATGGCCGGCTACCCGGCCGGGGCGTTCGCCCTGTTCATGCCCTGGGTGCTGATGTGGGGCTTCCAGTCCCTGCTCTCTTTCTTCAGCGGGCCGGGCATGGGACCGGGCACGCAGTTCATGCTCTCGACCCGGAGCGCCCGCGACACATGCAAGCAGGGCGCGGGCTACGAGCTGCTCACTTTCCCCAAATGGACCCTCGTGGTGGGGATCACCCTGCTCGCCCTGACCACCGGCGGCATCGACATCGCCGACACGGACATGGTCCTGCCCCGGATGATAAGCACCATCCTTCCCACCGGAGTGAAAGGCTTCGTCCTGGTGGGATTCCTGGCGGCTTTCATGTCCACCTTCTCGATCTCGATCAACAACGGCACCTCGTACGTGATCCGCGACATCTACATCCGGCACATCCGTCCCGCGGCCGGGCGCGGCGAGTTCCTGGCCGTGACCTACCTGAGCTCGGCCGTGTTCGTGGTCCTGGGGGTCTGGCTGGGCATGTCGATGCACAGTGTGCTGGAGCTGGGCGTCTGGGTGTTCGGCATCCTGTCCGGCAGCATGATCGTCCCGCTGATCCTGCGTTGGTACTGGTGGCGTTTCAACGGCTGGGGCTTCGCTTTCGGGATGATCGCCGCCTTTGCCGTGGCCCTGGTGCAGAAAGTCATCCAGACCCACTGGGGCTATGTCTGGCCGGACTGGGCTTTCTATTTCCTGATGTGCAGCGTTTCGCTGGCCGTCTCGGTGGCCGTGACCCTCGCCACCCCGGCCACGGGACAGCAGACCCTGGTCGAATTCTACCGCCGCACCCAGCCCTGGGGTTGGTGGCGGCCCGTGCGCCAGGACTTGCAGCGCAGCGAACCCGCGTTCGTCCGGGAGGATATGCTGCGTTACGACCTGATCAACTGCCTGGTCGGGGCCGCGGCTCTGTTCTGCCTGAACATGATGCCGGTCTATTTCATGCTGCACAACTGGGTCATGTTCTTCCGCCTGGCCGTCGTGTTCGTCCTGACCGCGGGCACGATGTATTTCACCTGGTACCGTACGCTTCCCACGGATTGAAACCCGACGCGAGGTGATAGATGGAGCAGCTTCTTGTCATTCAGCATATGGAGCACGAGGACGCCGGGGTGTTCGGCGAGACCGCCCTGCGCGAGGAACTGGAGCTGCGCCTGGTGCGCACCTGGCTGGGCGAGAGCGTGCCGCGCACGCCGGGCGAGCATACCGTGGCGGTGCTGATCATGGGTGGCGGCATGAACGTGGACCAGGTGGACCGCTATCCGAACCTGGCTGCCGAGATGAAACTGGTGCGCCAGTGCGTGGCCCGTTCCATTCCGCTGATGGGGGTCTGCCTGGGTTCGCAGCTAATCGCCGCAGCCCTGGGAGCGCGGGTGTACGATGGGCCGGTGAAAGAGATCGGCTGGTACGCCCTCGGCCTGACCGAGGAGGCCGAGCACGACCCGCTGTTCGAGGGCCTTCCCAAGCAACAGACCGTGTTCCAGTGGCACGGCCAGACTTTCGACCTTCCAGCCGGGGCGGCGCGCCTGGCCGGCTCGGCCTCTTTCCCCAACCAGGCCTACCGTCTGGGCGAGTGCATCTGGGGCCTGCAGTACCACCTGGAGATCACCGAAAGCCACGTGCGCGACTGGCTCGCCCGCGGCGGCGAGGATTTCGCCGGGCTGGACTATATCCACCCGGAACGCATACTCCAGAACATACCGAATTACGAACCGGCCTGCCGCCACCTGGCCGACAAGCTGTTCAGCCGGTTCATCCGTTTCGCCCGCAACCGGGCGACAGGAGGCAGATAATGGGACTGCTCAAAGGCAAGACCGCAATTGTGACCGGCGGTGGGACCGGGATCGGGCGGGCCGTTGCGCTGCGTTTCGCCGCCGAGGGCTGCCGGGTGGTGGTCTGCGGCCGCCGCATGGACAAGCTGAACGAGACCGTGGCCGCCTCTGGCCCCCTGGCCGAAAAACTCCTGGCCTTGCCCTGCGACCTCACCGACCGCGCCCAGATCCTGGGGCTGGTCAAGACCGCGACCGACAAGCTGGGCGGGCTGGATATCCTGGTGAACAACGCCGGGGCGATGCGTTTCGCCGACCTGTCCGTGGCCGGTGAGGACATGTACGACCTTCTGATGGAGACCAACGTCCGCGCGGTCTGGCACCTCTGCCAGGCGGTGATCCCGCACCTGAAAGCCCGCGGCGGCGGCTCCATCGTGACCATAAGCTCGGTGGCCGGGCTCAAGGCCATGAGCGGGGCCGGGCTCTACTGCATGAGCAAGGCCGCGGTGCAGATGCTCAGCCAGACCCTGGCCATCGAGCACGCCGCCGACCAGATCCGGGTGAACGTGGTCTGCCCGGCCCTGGTGGAGGAGACCGAGCTGGCCGAGCCGATAGTGGGCAAGGAGGGCATGCAGGCGTTCTACGACAAGCTGCGCGCGAGCCACCCTCTGGGCCGCAACGGGCGGCCGGATGACATTGCGGACGCGGTGCTCTACTTCGCTGGAGATTGCAGCCGCTGGGTGACCGGGACTGTCCTGCCGGTGGACGGCGGCCGGATGCTCACCAGCGCAAGACCGAAGGTGTGAGGCTATTCTTCAGAAAAATAGTCTGAATCTATTTTCTTGATTTCATAATTACTTATGGTTGATACGCCTACGCCGTGATCAATCATTAACTGAGTCAGTGTCTCACCATCAATGAGAACTATTTTGGTATCAACTCTTGAAACGTAATCTTCCGCTTCGGAAGAAAAGTTGGAAGTTGTAATAAAGAGGCCTTTCTTTGCTTTTTGACCAGATAAAGCTCCGACAAATTTTTGAATATCTGGCCTACCGACCGTGCTTTCCCATCTTTTAGCTTGAATGTAAATTGCATCCAGACCCAGCCTGTCTTCTTTGATTATGCCGTCAATACCCCCATCACCCGATTTCCCTATTGCTTTTCCAGCATCTTTTCTTGTCCCGCCATAGCCCATTTTAACTATGACTTCAACAACCAATCTCTCAAAAAAGGAAGGGGAACATACTTTTATTTTTTGTAATAATTCATAAGCCAAATCATTGCGCATCTTCTGGTACACGTTTTCGAGCATTTCCTCTGGCGTCTTGCTATTTAATTCCAAGTCAATTTCAGTCTCGGATTTAACATTTTTGGCTAATCGAAAATCCCTGAATTCTTTAAACTGCTCGAGAAATTTAACATCTATCCGGTCAGGTTTTTTCTTTAAAACCTCAAATCCTCTTTTTGTAATTCTATTTACTCCCCTGCCTGTTGATTCTAAAAGCCCAGCCTTTTTAAGATAAGTTCTGGCCCAACCAACTCTATTAGTGAAGATTTCCTGCCGCCCACTGGGCAGCATTTCTTTCCTCTCTTCGTCTGTAAGTCTAAATTCTTCAGACAACTTTTCAACTGCTTCTCTAAAGCTGTGCTCGTAACCATCTTGAGAGAAGGATAAAAGTGGCAACATACAGGTCTGGTAATCGGGAATGGCCATATCGATGTCCCTCTCCCTTAACGACATTTCCATTAAGACTTTCTTATATCGCCTCGAAGCGCGCGCAATGCTTGATCTTCACGCTCTCGTCCTGCTTGCAGGTGTTGATGCAGCGCGCGCACATGGCGTTCACCTTCTCGGGCGGACGCTCCACCAGCACGAGCGCCTCGGGCTCGCGCAACAGGCGCTTGTGCTCGGAGCGCAGGCTCTCGCCCACCGCCGACAGCTCCTCCATCTCGCGGCGCAGCTCCTGACGGTGGAGCATCACGCGCTGGCGCAGACGCTCCATCTCCCGGTCCAGGTCTTTCCTGTCGCTCTCGGGCATGGCGGACTTCCCCAGGGAATTGCCGTGTCCGGCAGGGCCTGTGCGCGGCCGCGCCGGTAGAACCCTCTCCTTTCCTTGCTCTCCGGGTGCGGGCGCCCCCCAAGTCCGCTCATGCGCCCGCGGCCGTCCTTTTTTCTCGCCTCAATTCCAACATAACTCGCCCCGCGCGAAATGTCACGTAAATGACGCAATCTCAGCCATCGCCACTTGACACGGCCACCCCGCGGGGCCTATGCTAAGGCATCGAATCCTGGGAATAACGATTCATCCGTGACAATACAGGGAGGCAGTATGCTTTTCGAACAGGTCAGGACCGGCGGCGACCGCAATTTCGGCTATTTCCTGGCCGAGGGCCCGGGCGGCTGCGCCGCGGTGGTCGACCCGTCCGGCGCGCCGGAGAAATTCTTCGAGCTTCTGGACCGTCACCGCTGCGAGCTGAAATACGTGATCTGCACCCACGACCACTACGACCACACCGGCGGGATTGTCGAGCTGGCCCGCCGCAGCCAGGCCCTGATCGTGATGCACAAGCTGACCGGCGACCACACCGACGTGCCGGTGGAGGACGGCGAAATCCTGGACCTGTGCGGCCTGAAACTCAAGATAATCCACACGCCCGGCCACAGCGACGACTCGATCTGCGTGCTCGCCGACGATATCCTGCTCACCGGCGACACCCTGTTCGTGGGCAAGGTGGGCGGCACCGACCTGGGCGCGGGCGCGCGCGCCGAGTACGAGAGCCTGCACGGCAAGCTCCTTGCCCTGCCGGATGAGACCAAGGTCTACCCGGGCCACGATTACGGCGCCGCGCCCAGCTCCACTATCGGCAACGAGAAACGGACCAACCCGTTCCTTCTTTGCGGCAGTTTCGAGGAGTTCGTGGACCTCAAGGCCAACTGGGCCGAGTACAAGCGTGAGCATGGGATAAAGTGAGGGGCGGGATATATCCCGCTCACGCGGAGGCATTGGCGGGGTGGATTATCTTGACACTTCCGCGAAACGAGGTCTAAATTCGTTTCAAATCTAAGGAATTGCAGCCTTGTGGCCACATCCACCCCGGAGGGCGGACATGCTTGACCTGAGCAGCCTGCAGAAGTCGGTCGAGGCGCTGGAGCGCTCGATAGACGCCGCGCGCGAGGGGATGGACTCTTTCGGCGAGGACCTACGCATGACAGTGCGCGCCGGGGTGATCCAGAATTTCGAGGTGGCCTACGAACAGTGCTGGAAATTCATCCAGCGCTGGCTGCAAGTCAACCGGGTCCCCGAGGAGGCCGGGCTTCCCCGCACGCGCAAGGAACTTTTCCGCCTGGCCGCGCGCGAGGGTCTTATCGACGACCCCCGGCCCTGGTTCGAATACGGCGAGGCACGTAACCTCACCTCGCACACCTACGACCAGGCCCAGGCCGAGCTGGTCTACGCCGCGGCCGGACGTTTCGTCCCCGAGGCCAAGGCCCTGCTGGCGCGGCTGGAGGCGTTGAATGATTGACCTGCGCAGTGACTGCCTCGATGAAATTCGCTCCGTGCTGGAGGCCCAGGCCCCGGACTGCGAGGCCTGGGCGTTCGGCTCGCGGGTGAGCGGCGCGGCGCGGGCGCACTCCGACCTGGACCTGGTGCTGCGGGGCCCCGCCGGGCTCGGACTGGGCCGCCTGACAGCGATCCGCGAGGCTTTCGCCGAATCCGACCTGCCGATAATGGTGGACGTGCTCGACTGGCACACCTTGTCCGAATCTTTCCGCAAGACAATCGAGAAAAACTGCGAGCTGCTGCGGCGTCCGGGGCGGTAGAGGCGGGCTGGCGGCGCGGTTTTACCCCCCTCTTTCCCAAAGGGGGGCCAGGGGGGATTCAGGATTCCGCCGTTTTTCCCGGCTGGGCGCGGAGATTGGCAAAAGGCAAATCCCCCTGTATCCCCCTTTACGAAAGGGGGAGGAAAAGCGCGAAACTCCCAACCTGTCCGATTAGTCCAGGCACTGGCACAGGGACTAAGCATGTCTTGATCGATAAAAACCTTGCTTAATGTTGAGGCCACAATGTCTACAACGAAAGTTGGAAGAAATGAAATTTGCCCCTGTGGCAGCGGCAAAAAATATAAACACTGCTGCGAAAACAAAGTCGATTGGAATGGTATCTTCAGTACAGGAGCTGATTGGATACCATATCTTTCGATAAGGGGAAGAAATATCAATTTTCTCAATAGATTAGCGGACATCTTGCAGATTAGAAATCTTACAAATGATCTCTCAACATACAAAGCGGCCTTCACTGCTAATGCCGTTGAAGAAATCCACGAAGCCGTAATGGAATTCTGGCCGCCAGATTTAGATATAGTTAAAGCTCTTGAATCTGCATCTTCAGAGGTTTCAGGGCTATATGTTGGGGATTATGAACCAGAATATTTTATTAAAGGCATTATTAGGCATTCGCTTTATGCAAACAAAATACTCGTCGTGGATCCATTTATATATCCATCAAGTGTCAGAGATCAATACAATCCAATATTGGAACCAGAACAGTACCGCTCTCAAACACTTAAAGATGTTAATTTATGGTTTTCTCTTATTCCTTGGATAGAAGACGGAATAGTTGAAGTAATACGAACTCCAGCGGATTTTGACAGACGGCTTAACTGGGAATCCATGGAGCGACAAATTAAAAAATTTGCAGATAATCCGGAGTTGCACAAAGCAATGAAGAGAACCGTCCAAGAACTTAAGTGCCGACATGGCGAAAAAATGGCTCGGACAGAATTGGTCCTTATGGCTCCAGATTCAGTTTTAAGAAAACGTTTTGAGGAAAACGAATTAGAAAAAAGAGGATTAACAGCAGATGATTTCTTGTTGTATGTCCAAAATCAACGAGACAATGATCCCAATTTTTTAGAACCGCTTGGTCAGAATTCTGACAACGGGCAAATGTTTGCACTCAAATCAGGCTCGAACTACGAGATAGCCAAGTTAACTGCAAGTATTACTAACTCTTATTTAGTAACTGATCTTTTTGCAAGGTGGCGTGAAATCGAATTGGATCGCGATTCTCAATCAACCGAGACAAGAATATGGTCCCCGTTTGCGAAAGCAATACAAAACAACAAGTTATCTTATTTGAATTCCGTAGACCTCAAACATGCTCTATTACTTCGCAAAGAAGGTCGGCTTGAATCAATGCGAATGTTCTTGAGAAAAGTATGGAAAAGCGCATGCACTGGAGAAGAATATGATGATAAAAATACACAACTTTTGACTGAAGAATTGTATGAAGAAATTAATAAAGCACAGGAAGAATGGAATCAAATTGACGCTGATCTACTAAAAATGATAAAAGGTGACGCCGTTACCTCTCTCCTCGCAGCCGGTCCTTTAGTTGCATCCGGACATGGAGATTTTCTTGCTGCTGCCATAGCAGTTGCTGGCACATATGATTTTTTAACGGTTCAAACCAAGCGTCGTAGCTTCCCGAAACGATTCCCGGCGGCTTTCTTTATGAATATTGATAAGTAATAATATTCTAAATATTAAATTCCCCTTCCCCCCTCACTCCTTCTTCACCCACCCCCCGTTCTTGCCGTTGCCGCCCTTGCCGCCACCCTTGCCATTGGAGCCGCGGGCATTCATAAAATTCTCCAGCTTGCCCGAGGCCAGCAGGCCCGCCCCCTTGGAGGGGTGCCAGGCCAGCTTGGCGCCGGAGGGCCCCAGGAGCGCTCGCAGCTCGGCCAGAAGACTGTCCACGGGCTTTACCGTAATCTGCTTGCTGCGCAGAAGATACTCCCCATTCGGCTCCAGAAGGCGCAGGTAGACCGGGTTGTCGCCCACGTGCCCGAACAGGGCGGCCTGGACCTTTTTCAGCGTCGCCTCATCCGTCTCGCGCGGCTTGAAATGCACCTCCACCCCCACCGCGCTGTCGGAGCGGATGTCCTCCAGGGCGATCAGCCAGTCGGCGATCAGCTTGCCGGTCTCATCGTTGGGCCGCTTGCTGTAGCGCCCGGAGACCAGCACGAACGAGCCCTGGTAGACCAGGTCGCGGTGGCGCTCGTAGGCCTCGGCGAACACGAACGCGTCCACGCTGCCGTAGCGGTCCTCCACGGTGATCACGGCCCATTCCTTGTTGTTGCGGTCGAAAAACGTGCGCAATGTGGAGATCATCCCGCCCAGGCGGATGATGCTCTGACGCTCCAGGTCCGGGTCGTTGAACGTGACGCTGGTGGTGTTGCCGAAAGCGTCCAGCTCCTCGCCGAACCGGTCCAGCGGGTGGCCCGAGATGTAGAAGCCCAGGTACTCCTTCTCGTATTCCAGGTCCTGGCCCGGCGCCCAGGCCTCGAAGCTCTCGGGCAGAGGCGGGAAGAGGTCCTCGCCCTTGGGGACCGACTTTTCCTGCGAGCCGAACAGGCTCATCTGGCCGCTGGCGCGCTCGGCGGCCAGGCGCTGGCAGACCTCCACGGTGCTGTCGAGCACGGCCATGAGCTGCTCGGGACGGTTGCAGAAAGAGTTCAAGGCCCCGGCGCAGATCAGGCTTTCCAGAAGGCGACGGTTCACCATGCGGCTGTCCGCGCGGTCGATCAGGTCGCCCAGGCTCTTGTAGGGCCCGCCGCGACGGCGCTCCTCGACCAGGGAGTCCACTGCCCCGCGGCCGGCGTTCTTGACCGCGGCCAGGCCGAAACGGATGCCGCCCTCGACCACGGTGAACACGGGGCCGCTCTCGTTCACATCCGGGGGCAGGATGCCGATTTTCATGCGGCGGCACTCCTCCAGGAACACGGCCAGCTTGTCGAAATTGTTCATTTCGCTGGTCAGGGTGGAGGCCAGGAACTCGCGCGGGTGGTGCGCCTTGAGCCAGGCGGTCTGGTAGGCCAGCACGGCGTAGCCCGCGCTGTGGCTCTTGTTGAACCCGTAGCCCGCGAAATGGGCCATCAGCTCGAACACCTTGTCCGCGATCCTGGGGTCGATCGCCTTTTCCTTGGCCCCGGCCATGAACTTGCCTTTCTGCTCGTCCATGACCTCCTTTTTCTTCTTGCCCATCGCCCGCCGCAGCTGGTCGGCCCCGCCCAGGGTGAACCCGGCCATCTCGCTGGCGATCCGCATCACCTGCTCCTGGTAGACAATCACGCCGTAGGTTTCCTTGAGGATCGGCTCCAGGACCGGGTGCAGGTACTCGACCGCCACGTCACCGTGCTTGCGGTTGATGAAGTCCTCGACCATGCCGCTGCCCAGGGGGCCGGGACGGTAAAGGGCGTTCATGGCGATGATGTCATCCAGGCACTCGGGCCTCAGCTTGCGCAGGTATTCGCGCATCCCGCCGGACTCGAACTGGAAGATGCCCACGGTGTCGCCGTTGCAGAAAATCTCGTAGGTGGCCGGGTCATCCAGCGGCAGGGCGTCCAGGTCCACCTCCACCCCCGTATTCTGCTTGATCATGTCCAGGGCGTCCTGGATCACGGTCAGGGTGCGCAGGCCCAGGAAATCCATTTTCAGCAGGCCGATTTTCTCGACGAAATCTTTGTCGTACTGGGTGGTGATATCGTTCGTGCGGGGCGAGCGGAACAGGGGCACGTAATCGGTCAGCCTGCCCGGGGCGATCACCACGCCGGCCGCGTGGGTGGAGGCGTGACGGTTCACGCCCTCGAGGGTCTTCGAAATCTCCAGCAGCTTGCCGATACGCGGGTTCTTCTCGCCCAGCTCGCGCAGCTCGGGCCGCACCTCGAGGGCCTTGTCCAGGGTGATGCCCAGTTCCTCGGGGATCATTTTGGCGATACGGTCCACCTCATCGAACGGCATGCCCATCACCCGGCCCACATCGCGCACCACGGCCCGGGCGGCCATGGTCCCGAAAGTGATGATCTGGGTGACATTGTCCTCGCCGTACTTGTCCTTGACGTACTGGATCACCCGCTCGCGCTCGCGGTCGGCGAAGTCGATGTCGATATCGGGCATCGAGACGCGCTCGGGGTTCAGGAAACGCTCGAACAGGAGGTTGTACTTGAGGGGGTCGATGTTGGTGATGCCCAGGCAGTAGGAGACCAGGCTCCCGGCGGCCGAGCCGCGTCCCGGCCCCACCGGCACGCCCATCTCGCGGCTTTCACGCACGAAATCGCTGACGATAAGGAAATAGCCGGGGAAACCGGTCTGGCGGATGATGTCCAGCTCGTAGGCGAGACGCTGCTCCACCGATTCATCGGCCTGGGGGTAGCGCTTCTTCATGCCCTCGCGGGCCAGCTCGGCCAGATAGCTGTTCATGTCGTAGCCATCCGGGAGCGGGAACTCGGGCAGAAGGTACTTGCCGAATTCGAGGCTCACGTTGCAGCGCTCGGCGACCTCGGCGGTGCGGGTGACCGCATCCGGGAAATCGCGGAACGTCTCGAGCATCTCCTGCTGGCTCTTGAGGTACAGCTCGGTGGTCCCGAACTTGAGGCGCTTGGTGTCGTCCAGCACCTTGCCGGTCTGGATGCAGACCAGGGCATCCTGCGCCTCGGCGTCCTCCCGGCAGAGGTAGTGGGCATCATTGGTGGCCACGAGCGGGATTTCGAGCTCCCCGGCGATCTTGACCAGCTCGGGCAGCACCCGCCGCTCGATATCTATGCCGTGGTCCATGATCTCGATGTAGAAACGTCCGGGGCCGAACAGGTCACGGTACATGCGGGCGGCCTCGCGGGCCTCCTCCGGACGGCCGCGGGCGATCAGGTCGGCCACCGGGCCCTTGACGCAGCCGCTCAGGGCGATCAGGCCCTCGCGCTTTTCGCCCAGGACCTGCAGGTCGATACGCGGCTTGTAGTAGAACCCCTCGAGGAAGCCGATGCTGGACAGACGGGCCAGGTTCTGGTAGCCGGTGTTGTTCTCGGCCAGCAGAGTGAGGTGGTAGTAGTTGCCCGCCCCCTCCTCGGCGCTGCGGGTGAACCGGCTGCCGTGGGTGATGTAGCTCTCCATGCCCAGGACGGGCTTGATCCCGGCTTTCTTGGCCTCGGTGTAGAACTCGAGCGCCCCGAACATGTTGCCGTGGTCGGTCAAGGCCAGGGCGCCCATCCCGAACGAGGCGGCCTTGGCGACCATGCGCTTGATCTTGGCCGCACCGTCGAGCAGGCTGTAATCCGAGTGGTTGTGAAGATGGACAAACGGTATATCGCTCACAGGCAGAGCCTTAGTTTCCGGTCAGGGTGAAACTGTCCATGATACGGTCGAGCTGGCAGACATAACGGTACTTGTTCTTGCGCGAGTCCGGGCAGAACAGCAGGCAATCGAGGATGTAGCGGCGGTCCCGGTCGGGCAGGTCGATGATCTGCTGGACATAGATGCCGCCGCTGATCTGTTCCAGGTTCTCCCACACCCCGAAGACCCGGATGCGGTTCTGTCCGTCCACTGTCACACTGCTGGTGTCGACTCGCTCTGGCAGGGTGCGCATGCCAGGATAGGCCTGCGTCGCGAGCAGGGAGTCGCGCAGGGCGGCAAGACCCGCCTGGCTCAGGTCCAGTGGCCCGGGGTGGTCGATCCGGGTGATCACCAGGCTGCGCACCGGATCCTGATGCACGAACATCCACTGGTTGGGCGGCAGCGAGTCGGCCATGACCCGCTGGTACACCATGGGCAGGGTGACCGAGAAGCCGCAGCTCTTGCCCAGGGAATCGGCCAGGGACTTGTTGATCCCACTGATATACATGTTCTCGGCTTCCTCCTTCTCCAGTATCTTGAGGAAGGACTGGTAGATACGGTCGCCGTAGAGCGCCACCACGCGGGGAAGGTCGGACTCGGCGGCGCTGGCCAGCCCGACCACCACCTGCCCGCGAGCCCAGATATCCGGCTGGGTGAAAAACAGGCCCTCCTGGCTCTCGGCCACTTTCTTCATGGTCTTCTCATCCACCACATCCGGCAGGAGGATTTTCTTTTCAAGCGACTCGATCAGGATAATCTTATCCCATTCCTTGAAATAGCTGACATCTTTCTGGTTGGCGTGGGCCAGCTCGAAGATTTTCTCCCAGCGTACGGCGTGGAACTCGACCTCCACCTTGCGCCGCAAGTCCGGTTCGATCGCGGCCCAGGCCGAGTCGCTGCAGATTACGAGGATTTCCTTTTCGCGGCCGAAAGCGCGTGGTTTCTGAACGTGCAACTCGGTGCAGGAGACAGCCGTCCCGATAACCACCACGGACAGGACCGCGAGTGTGCTTTTCAGGGAGGAAGCGGCGGTCATTTTCGGCTCCTTGTGTCTCGTCCGGACCGCCCTCGGGGCATGCCGGCTAAGAGGTTGAAAGTGTAATGGATAACGTCTGTCGCGTGTTTTATGGACTGCACTTGCGGGCAACATTTGAACCTAACGGGTTGGCTGCGGCGGGTCAAGTACGGCGGGCCAGCATTCGGGTGGCCTTGCCTGGCAGCCGGATTGCGACTAAATTGCGAGCCGGAACACAGGTTGCGACCGAGCGGTCCGGCTCAAGGCCCGGGCTCCGGCGGGGGGGCCGCGCAGCCGCCGCCACAGGCGGCGGGCGGGTTGCACCCGCGG
>JAJFUG010000051.1 GCA_021372515.1 bacterium | reverse complement strand
GAGTGAGGCCGCGTTGGCCCGCACGCACATTTCGGCGGCTTCGGGTTGAAGCTCCACCTCGATCCCGGCGCGCCAGTCCGGGTGGGGTAGGGCGGCTTCCAGGGCCGTGGCCGCAGCCTCGCCCAGGCGCACCGCCTCCAGGGGGCCGAGGCTGCCCGAGGCGAACTGCAGGAACTGGCGCAGAAGGTCGCTCAGACGGTCACTTTCGCGGATCACGCAGTCCATCAGCTTCTTCTCGGCCCCGTCGTGCCGCGACGGCGCGGGCTCGCGCAGCATCTCCACCGCGCTGCGGATCGAGGCCAGGGGGTTCTTGATCTCGTGGGCCAGGGCGGCGGAAAGCTCGGCCACGGCCTCCAGCTTGCCCGCGCGCTGCTCCAGCTCGCTGGCGCGCAGCTCGGGGCTCACATCCTGCAGAATCAGCGACACCCCGCGCAGACGTCCCCCTTGCTCGAACATGGGCGAGGGGTTGACCGCCACGGTCAGCGGGCCACGCGCGGTCTCGAACCGCACCAGGCGGATCAGCCGCCGCTCGCGGCTGCCGGCGGCCTGCTCGATCATGGCGTTCAGCTCCGGGCAGACCGACCTGAAAAGCTCCCCGGAGTTCCGTCCCAGCGCGCGCCTGGGCTCCAGGGCCAGCATGCGGCAGGCCGCCGGGTTGGCGTAGACCACCGTGCCCCCCGGGTTGACCGTGATCAGGCCGGTGTCGATGTTGCGCAGTATCTCGCTCGTGTCCACCCGCTGCTGGCGCAGCACGCGGCGCAGGTCCTCCAGCTCGCCCCCGGTGCGGCGGAGGCGCCGTCCCAGGTGGCTGGTCACCAGGGCGATCATGTAGAACAGGAACACCTGCAGGCCCACGTTCAGCCAGATACGCTTGTCGTTCAGGTAGAACACGTTCACCTCGAACTGGCGGCTGAACGTGAACCCCAGGCTCAGCGCGCCCAGCCCCACGGGCAGGTAGAACAGCGCCGCGGCGCTGGCGGCGAACAGCGCCCCTGTTCTCAGGCTCAGTATCCCGGCAAGGGTGATCGTGAGCAGGTAGAGCGGGACAAAGCTTACATCCGCCGGCTTGGCGATCAGGTTGAGCAGGCTGATCAGGAAAATGTCGAGGAAATACTGCAGGTAGAGGCCGATCTCGGGCGGGTCATCCCGTCGCACGGAGCGGTAGAAGAGCCAGGAGACGAGCAGGGTCAGCCCAGTGACAGCCGGAGCGAGAATGCTGCCGCCCGCACTGGATGTCCCGCCCGCGGGGCTGAAAAAAAACACCACGGCCAGGGTGGTGGTCACCAGGGCCGCTCTCAGCAGCATCCACCACTTGATGAACTGCACGTAGGAGAACGCAGGCCGCTTCCAGGCGGTGCGAAGCAACGCGGTCAGCCTTGTCATGCCGGGCACTCCGTGGGCGCGGTTTCAGTGCATCTTGGTGATGAGGTCGAAGATCGGCAGGTACATCGAGACCACCATCCCGCCCACGATGAGGCCCAGGAACACGATCATCACCGGCTCCAGGGCCGCGGTCAGCGACTCCACCGCGGTGTCCACCTCCTCATCGTAGAAATCCGCGATCTTGACCAGCATGTTGTCCAGGCCGCCGGTCTGCTCGCCCACGTTGATCATCTGGATCACCATGGGCGGGAAGATGTCGGCCTCCTTGAGCGGCTTGGTGATTGTCTCGCCGCTGGCGATGCTGGACCGGCTGCCCATCACGGCGTCCTGCACCACCCGGTTGCCGCTGGTGCGGGCGGTCACCTCCAGGCCGTGCAGGATCGAGACGCCGCTGGATATGAGGGTCCCCAGGGTGCGGGTGAACCGCGCCACCGCGCTCTTGCGCAGCAGGTCGCCTAGCACCGGCACCTTGAGCAGCAGGGCGTCGATCACGTACTCGCCCCGGTCGGTGGCCTTGAAGCGCTTGAGCGCCACCACCCCGCCGATTATGCCTCCCAGCAGCAGCCACCAGAAGCCTACCAGGAAATCGCTCAGCCCCACCACGATCTGGGTGGGAAGGGGCAGCGGGAGGTTCAGGTCCTTGAACATCTTGGCAAAAATGGGGATCACGAAGATGAGCAGCACCGAGACGCAGCCGATGGCCGCGGTGAACACCACGGCCGGGTAGATCATCGCACCCTTGATCTTGCGGATGATGGAGTCGTTCTTCTCCAGATAGTCGCTCAGGCGCAGCATGATCGTGTCCAGGATACCGCCGGTCTCGCCGGCCCGGACCATCGAGACATACAGGTTCGAGAACAGGCGCGGGAATTTCTGCAGGCTGTCGGCCAGGGTGTTGCCCGCCTCCACGTCCACCCGCACCGAGTTGATCGTGTTGCGCAGCCGCACGTTGTCGGTCTGCTGGGCCAGGATGCCCAGGCATTGGACCAGGGGCAGGCCGCTGTTGATCATGGTGGAGAACTGGCGCGAGAAGAGCACGATGTCGCGGGTCTTGATGTGGCCGCCCAGCTTGAGCTTGATCTCGCGCGGCTTGGGCTCCACCGCCACCACGATCAGCCGCCGCCGCCGCAGGTAGCCGATCACCTCCTGCGGGCTGGCCGCGGTCAGCTCGCCGGAGTGGCTCTCGCCCTTGACCGTGCGGGCTTTCCAGTTGTAGACCGGCATGGGACTGTCCCTCCGTGATGGGCCTGTCCCTGGCGGGGGAGTGGGTTGGGCGGGAATGCGTTAAGTTATATTTCAGAGGTGGCTGTAATTTCTATTAAATCCCCCTCGATCCCCCTTTGAAAAAGGGGGAGGTTCGGTCGGACGGCCGCTTGTGGGCATATTCCCACCCTCGCAAAGGAGGAAAATGCGGTGAACACCTGTCCGGCGAGGTTTTAGTCCCCCTTAACAAAGGGGGAAATAGGGGGGATTTATATTTTAATACTTAAATTCTTCATTAAATAACTCGTATATAATATTACACACAATACCAGGGTATCCTGCGTCCTCAAGAAACGTTTCATTGCAGTTTGGGCAGGTCAAACCTCTTCCCAGTATTCTGCCCATCCTTGATTGGTTATGGCCAACTTTAAAAAGGCATTTGTAACAATGCAAAGAACGATTGTTTTTGTCTTTTTTGTAAACATAAAGCGGAGGGTCAGTGATGAAAATATATTCTTTTATTTTTGGCTTATCCCTAAAGTTTCTCCAGTATTTGTAAAACAGGTATCCCAAAACCAATATTCCAAATAAAAATGCTTCTGCCACCATTAACCAGCGCCCTTGTGACAGCATGAGCGCAATTTTATCCTTAAATCCAATATGCAATGCCAAGAGAGCCACACAGAGGGAACCAAATACCCAATCCAATATTCGTGTAAGCAACCGCTCTGATATTGTTTCCCAGAGATTCATCGTAATTATTCTATTAAATGTGCGGTATGACGGGCGAACACGAGGTTCGCCCCTGCTCCACAAAGCCAGCTTTAGAGTAGGGGCACGCCGCAGCGTGCCCAAAAAGCCTTTTCTGGCGAGGCATGCCTCGCCCCTACGAAAGACTATGCCGATTATGCGGATCAATCGGCTCCGCTTGACACTTATATGCTCAGCTTCGGCCCGCTCTTGTCCTCCTCCATCTCTCCGCCGTCGCCCAGCTTCTCCATCTTGATCTTGAGCCGCAGATCATTGGCGCTGTCGGCGTTGGCCAGGGCGTCATCCAGACTGATCCGGCCGGCTTTCCACAGGTCGAGTAGCGCCTGGTCGAAAGTCTGCATGCCCTCCTGACGGCCCTTGTCCATCACATCCTTGAGCAGACCCACATCGCCCTTGAGGATCAAATCCTTGATGCGCGGGGTGTCGAGCAATATCTCCACCGCGGCGGCGCGCTTTCCCTCGGCGGTTTTCACAAGCCGCTGGCTGATTATGGCCCGCAGGTTGAGCGAAAGCTGCATGTAGATCTGCCGGTGCCGCTCCTGGGGGAAGAAATTCATCACCCGCTCCAGGGCCTGGTTGGAGTTGTTGGCGTGCAGGGTGCCCAGGCAGAGGTGCCCGGTCTCGGCGAACTCGATGGCGTGCTCCATGGTCTCGGTGTCGCGTATCTCGCCGATCAGGATCACATCCGGGGCCTGGCGCAACGTGTTCTTGAGCGCGGCCTTGAAACTGTGCGTGTCGAGGCCCACCTCGCGCTGGGTGACCACGCTCATCTTGTGGTCGTGGACGAATTCCACCGGGTCCTCGATGGTGATTATATGCCCGGGGCTGTTGCGGTTGCGGTGGTCAATCATCGCGGCGAGCGAGGTGCTCTTGCCGCTTCCCGTGGCCCCGACCACCAGGATCAGCCCGCGCTTGGACATGATTATCTCGGCCAGGCGGGGCGGCAGCTGCAACTCCTCCAGGGTGGCGATACGGGTCTTGATCTGGCGGATCACCATGCCCACACTGCCACGCTGCTTGAATATGTTCACCCGGAAGCGTCCCATGCCCTCGAAGGCCAGGGCCAGGTTCATCTCGAACGTTTCGAGGAAGTCCTTTTTCTGCTTCTCGCTCATGATCCCGGCGGCCATGCGCGCGGTGTCCTCGGGCCGCAGCTTCACCTCGCCCCAGGGGCCGGTGACACCCTGAATGCGGAACATCGGCGGGCAGCCCGCGGTTATGTAGATGTCCGAGGCGTCCTGCGCGACCATATATTTGAGCAGGTCCATGAATTCCATCCGCACCTCCAAAACAAGGCAAAAGCAAAGATATTAAATCCACGAAGAGACACGCAGGGACACTAAGTAAAAACGATTGAGAAGCCGGGCCGGCTCAGTGCAGCCGGGGCTGTTTCGCTATGAGCTGTCCTCTTGGGCCTTTCTTCGTGAACCTTCGTGTCCCTTCGTGGATAACTATTTTTAGAAACTGCGCTCGAACAGCTCCGGGTCGGAGGCGAATGGTAGCGCGGTTTCCTTGTCCACCACGCCCTTGAACACCAGGTCCTTGAGGTGCTGGTCCAAGGTCTGCATGCCCCATTTCTGGCCGGTCTGGAGCGCCGAGGGCAGCTGGGCGATCTTGCCCTCGCGGATCAGGTTGCGCACCGCCGGTGTGCCGATCATTATCTCGAGCGCGGCCACACGCCCCTTGCCGCCTTTCTTGCGCAGCAGGGCCTGGCTGATCACCGCCCGGCAGCTTTCGGCGAACATGGCCCGTATCTGGGACTGCTCCTCGGCCGGGAACACGTCCACAATGCGGTCCACGGTCTTGGGCGCGCTGGAGGTGTGCAGCGTGCCGAACACCAGGTGGCCGGTTTCGGCCGCGGTCAGGGCGAGCTGGATCGTTTCCAGGTCGCGCATTTCGCCCACCAGGATAATGTCGGGGTCCTCGCGCAGGGCGCTGCGCAGGGCGTTGGCGAACGAGTGCGTGTGGGGCCCTATCTCGCGCTGGCTGACCAGGCAGTTCTTCGAGCGGTGCACGAACTCGATCGGGTCCTCGATGGTCAGGATATGGCCGTGGCGGGTGTCGTTGATCAGGTCGATGATCGCGGCCAGGGTGGTGCTCTTGCCGCTGCCGGTGGGGCCGGTGACAAGGACTATGCCCTTTTCCAGCTTGGACAGGTTGCGCAGGTTGGCCGGCAGGCCCAGCTTGTCGAAACTGAGCACCTCGGTGGGGATCGTACGGAACACGGCCGCCTCGCCGCGGTGCTGCACGAAAGCGTTGACCCTGAACCGCGCCACGTCGCCCAGCTCGAACGAGAAGTCCATGTCGTGGCTCTCCTCGAAGCTCTTGCGCTGGCGGTCGTTCAGGATGTCGTAGATCATCGCGTGGACTTCCTTTTTGTCCAGCGGCGGGACCTTTACCGGTAGCATCTCGCCGTGGACCCTAATCCGAGGCGGTTCGCCGGAGCTGAGGTGCAGGTCGGAGGCCCCCTGTTTGTGGGCGAAAAGAAGAAGTTCCGCGATGTCCATGCGCTCTCCAGGTCCTTGGAATGAAACGGCAGAACTGAATGTGACAAGCGCAAGCCCGCGACTGCCTCCACGGCGCTGCGCCTGCGGGTGAACCGGCTTGAACGGTGTAACAACAACTCGCAACAGGCCGCAGCATTATCTGCAACCCGTTGAAATCAAAGCAAATCCGAACTTATGGCAGACTGATTGATTGTACACCCCGCCACGGTTTTTGTCAAGTTCAATCCGGCCGGGGTTCCGCGGGCGGAGGCCACCCTGCAGGGTTCGGGAGCGCCGCGGACCGGGACACGAAAATCTGTTGGCGTGGGGTTGCGCAACAAGATATATTGATTGTGCGTTAATCTGGAAAGGCCAGTGGATGGAACAACATTGCTGTGTGCACTATCTCACGCCGGCGACCGGCGTGTGTGTCGATTGCGGACGGTCCTACTGCGGGCAATGCCTGGACTCGGCCGGGCGGTGCGACTATTGCGCCCGGGCGGCGGAGCGGTTTCTGGACGGGTTCGCCCTGAGCCTGAACCGCTGGGAGGCGGGGCTTCGCAGCTCGCGCCTGGACCAGGCCCCTGTTGTGCGGCCGCCGCTCAGGCGGCGGTTCACCCTGCGTCGGGTGATACTGGGCCTTCTGCTGGGGGCGGTGGTCTGGACCGGGGTGGATTTCCTGCTCAACTACCACCTGATGCTGGGCCAGCTGCTTTTGTCCCGCGGCAAGCTGGACCAGGCCCTGGAGCATTTGGAGAAAGCCGTCGAGAAAGACCCCGCCGACACGGAACTCAGTTTCATGCTCGGCAACCTGTATCTGGAGAAGGGCTATTACGACGACGCGATCCTGGCTTACAGCCAGGTGATCGCCCAGGACTCGACCAACGCCCCGGCCTACAACAACCTGGCCTGGACCTACGCCGAGCTGAACACGAACCTCAACCAGGCGGAGGCGCTCAGCCGCCGCTCCCTGGAACTGGACAAGGACAACCCGGAATACCTCGACACCCTGGCCGAGGTCTATTTCAAGCGCAAGGAATACCTGCGGGCGCTCACTTTCATCCGCAAGGCGGTGGAGCAGAACCCGCCCAACATAGAGTACTACAAGGAAAAGCTGGAAAAAATCCGGAAAATGGCTTATGGTGAGAGCCGGCTTCACGAAATCTGACCCCGCAACGGGGACGGAAAGCATGCAACGGCCGGGCCGCACGGCCCGGACTCCAGGGAGGCTTGAGCGATGAAAGACCAGATCGAGGCGGTAATCAATGGTCTGCGCGTGTACCTGCAGGCCGACGGCGGGGATATCGAGTTTGTGGACCTGACCGAGGACAATATTGTCAAGGTGCGTCTCAAGGGCGCCTGCTCCGGCTGCCCCGGCGCGGCCATGACCCTTCAGATGGGCGTCGAGCGGGTCCTGAAAGAGAAAATCCCGCAGATCAAGGGCGTGGAGGCGGTCTGAGCCCAAGCGCCGCTATGACGTTTCCCGGTGGCGGAATCGTATCACTCTGCGCCGGTATTTCGAATCCTCTTTGACCCGGATGGTGGGACTGCCCCGGATGAAAACGCAATTCGACGAATATACGACGATCAGGGACGCCGCGATGTCGAGCCCAGCCGCGCGCGTGGTGATCGAGAAACATTTCGGCAAGGACTGTTTCCAATGCCCCAGCTTTTCGGGCGAGCCGCTGTTCATGGGCGCCCGGATGCACGCGCTGGACCTGGAATTGCTCTTGAGCGAGCTCAATTCCGCCGCCTCCTGATTCCGCTGTCGCACAAGGGAGCCGCGCCCTGACACGCCTGTCCACATACGGCCGGGGGATTCCCCGGCCGTATGTGTCTGGAACCCGTTCCCGGCCGGTGGCAGAGGCTTACAGGCCGGGAGTTTGCAGGTGCATCGACTATGGCAGATGAGACCAAGGACATCCCCGAGGCCCGGCCGGCGGCCGACCGCAAGCTGGGCAACGAGTGGTCGGACTGGGACGGCGCGGTGGAGAGCCAGTGGGCCCTGAATGAGGACCAGCGGGTCTTCATCGGCTTCGCTTTCCTATCATTGCTGTTCGTGCTGCTCTGCGGCGGGCTGATCTACTACATGATCGCCCCGCGTCTGGAGGGTTGGCACCACCTGCTGGCGAGTGTCGTGCTGGTGGCTCTGCTGGCCGCGGGCGCGGCGGTGGTGCTCTGGTTCTGCGCCCTGGCCCTGCCGCTTCTGACCGGGCGCCGTCTGCACTGGCGCGTGGAGCCGGTGCAGCGCAGTTTCCACCTGCTGCTGCCGCTCGTGTTCCGCCTCGGGCGGCGTTTCGGGATCAGCCGCGACCGGATGGGCAACTCGTTTGTCAACCTGAGCAACGCCCTGGTGCGCGGGGCGCGGATCAACACCGGCTCCGGGCCGCTGCTGGTGCTTCTACCCCACTGTCTGACCGTGGACAGCCGCCGCGGCATCCAGGCCCTGGCCGAGCGCTACGGCGCCCTGGTGCACACCGTGCCCGGGGGCGAGAAAGCGCGCAAGCTGATCCACGACCACCGCCCGAGCCGCATCATCGCCGTGGCCTGCGAGCGCGACCTGGTGGCCGGGCTGCAGGATGTCGCCCCGGTGATCCCCACTTTCGCCGTGCCCAACTGCCGTCCCGAGGGACCCTGCAAGAACACCACCGTGGACCTGCGGCGGATCGAGGAAGCGCTGATCCTGCTCAGCCCGTCCCGTTAGCCTCTCAGGCGGGGCCGCAAACCGCCTCACTACGAACCGGCACGGACGGACAACTTGGACCGCATCACAGTCACGGGCGCACGCCAGAACAACCTGAAGAATATCGACCTGGAGCTGCCGCGCGGCAGCCTGGTCGTGGTGACCGGGGTCTCGGGCTCGGGCAAGAGCTCGCTCGTGTTCGACACCCTGTACCAGGAGAGCCGCCGCCGTTTCCTCGAAACCCTGCCCACCTATGTCCTGCAATTCATGGAACGCATTCCGCGGCCTGATTTCGACCGCATTGAGGGCCTCAGCCCGGCGGTGGCCGTGGAGCAGCGCAACCCGGTCAATACCTCCCGTTCCACGGTCGGCACTATCACCGAGATCCTGGATTATATGCGCCTGCTGTTCTCGCGCGCCGGGATAACTTACTGCCCCGGCTGCGGGAACGCGGTGGTCCCGGACACGCCGGATGCGGTCTCGGACCGCATTCTGGCCGGGCACCCGGGCGGGGCGGCCACGGTGGCGTTCGCCCCGCCGCGCTCGGCGCAGGTGAACCCCGCCGCTCTGCGCGAGAGCCTTCTGGCCCTGGGTTTCATCCACGCCTGGCGCGGGGACGGCCTGGAATATCTGCGCCTGGATGAGCAGTCGGCCCTGGAGGGCCTGGCCCCGGAGGAGCCGCTGCTCGTGGCGGTGGACCGTCTGCGCCTGGAGGCCGCCTCCCGCGGCCGTCTGGACGAGGCCCTGCGCCAGGCGTACCATCACGGCGAGGGACGGGCCGCGGTGATCGTTGAGGGGCAGGCCGAGCCGCTGCGGTTCAGCGCACACTACCACTGCGCCGCCTGCGACCGCAACTTCCCCGAGCCGACCCATAACCTGTTCTCGTTCAACAACCCCTATGGCGCCTGCCCGCTCTGCCGGGGTTTCGGCAACCTGCTGGACTACGACCTCGGCCTGATTGTGCCCGACCGCTCGCGCTCCCTAACCGAGGGCGCGCTCGACCCCTGGGCCAAGCCACGCTACGAGGGCCGCCGCGAGGCCCTGCGCACTTTCTGCCTGGAGAGCGTGATCGACATGCACGCGCGCTGGGACAGCCTGCCCGAGACGCAGAGAAAGGCGCTGCTGGAGGGCGAGGGCTGGTTCGAGGGCGTGCTGCCGTTCCTGCGCAAGCTGGAGGCCAAGAAATACAAGCAGTACATCCGCTTTTTCCTGCGCTCCTACCAGAGCGAGCGGCTCTGCCCCGCCTGCGGCGGCTCGCGGCTGCGCCCGGAGGCCGGCTGCGTGCGCGTGGAGGGCCGCACTTTCGGCGAGCTGCTGGCCGAGGATGTGGACTGCCTGGGACGATTTATCGCAAGCCTTCCCGCCCGGCTGCCGTCCAACCGGCTGGCCGCCGCGGGCGAGCTGGTGCGCGAGATCGTCCAGCGGCTGGATTTCATGCGCCGGGTCGGTCTGGGCTACCTGAGCCTGGGCCGCATGACCCGCACCCTCTCCGGGGGCGAGTACCAGCGGATCATGCTCACGCGCCTGCTGGGCAGCGGCCTGACCGACACCCTGTACGTGCTGGATGAGCCCACTATCGGGCTGCACCCGCGCGACACCGAGAGGCTCATCAGCGTGCTGCGCGAGCTGGTGGCCGCGGGCAACAGCCTTCTGGTGGTGGAGCACGACCGCAGCGTGATCGAGGCCGCCGCTCATTTGGTCGAGCTGGGGCCGGGCGCGGGTGAGCAGGGGGGGACTGTGCTGTACAACGGCCCCGCCGCGGGCCTGGCCGGGGCCGACACCCCCACCGGACGCTGGCTGGCCGCTCCGGAGGCGTCCGCCGTGCGACGGGCGCGGCCCACAAAACGCTTTATCACCCTGCGCGGGGCGCGGCTCAACAACCTGCGCGGCATCGATGTCTCGTTCCCGGTGGGCTGTTTCACCTGTGTGACCGGGGTGAGCGGCAGCGGGAAAAGCTCGCTCGTGACCGGGCTCCTCTACCCGGCCCTGGATGCCGCTCTGGACCGGAGCGCGCAGACTGCCGCCCCTCTGTTCCTGGATTGCCTGGAACAGCCGCACTACCTGTCGGGAGTGACCCTGGTGGACCAGAGTCCCATCGGGCGGACACCGCGCTCCAACCCGGTGACCTATGTGAAGGCCTATGACGAGATCCGCAAGCTGTTCGCCGGCACGAAGCAGGCGCAGAGCCTGGGCCTCACTGCGGGCGACTTTTCGTTCAACACCGCGGGTGGACGCTGCGAAACCTGCGGCGGCGCGGGCTACGAGCGGATCGAGATGCAGTTCATGGCCGACATTTTCGTGCCCTGCGAGACTTGCGGCGGTAAGCGGTTCAGCCCGCGGGTGCTGCGGGTCAAGTACAACGGGGCCACGCTCGACCGGGTGCTCGAAATGACAGTCAACGAGGCGATAGAGTTTTTCGGCGCGGAGACCGGGATAGGAAAGCCGCTCTGGGTGCTGCAATCGGTGGGGCTGGGCTACTTGCGCCTTGGCCAGAGCGCCACCACCCTCTCCGGCGGGGAGAGCCAGCGGCTCAAGATCGCCCGTCAGCTCTGCGAGCCGGCCTCGGCCTCGCGGGGCCGCGGAAGGATGTACATCCTGGATGAGCCCACCACCGGGCTGCACCACCAGGACACCCAGCGCCTTCTGCGCGTGCTCGACCGCCTGGTCGACTCCGGCCACAGCCTGGTGCTGATCGAGCACAACCCCGAGGTCATGCTCCGGGCCGACTGGATCGTCGACCTGGGTCCGGAGGGCGGCGGCGAGGGCGGAGAGCTGCTGGTCCAGGGGAATCCGCGTCAGGTGGCCGCCTGTGAAAGAAGTCGCACCGGCGCGGTGCTGCGGGGTATACTCGGCAGCCGGATTGCGCCGGCATTCGAGCCAGGAGATTAACCTTGACAGAAACAATCTTCCGGTGAACAATATCGAGTGCTTGCTTGGTGAATAAAGGCACTCTTCAAGCCGTCCAACTTACTTGGAATAAAAGTGAACTATACATTCCACGCCGGTCCGCAGCGAGGAGCCGCCATGAAACCCGGTAAACTGAGCACCAGCCTGATCGTCCTGAGTCTGTCTTTTTGCCTGAGCCTGTTTGCCCAGGGCTGGGAGGATGTGCCGGAGGATTATGACGGGGTATTGATCAAGACCGACATCACCACCACCACCCGCACGGATGATCTGGAAGTTTCGGTCACCGTGATGGATGAGAGCATAATCACCTACGCCACGCTCGAGCTGAAAGAATATTTTCGCAACCTGATCAAGGAAAATCCCGGCAACGGGCCGGCGATGGACCCGACCAACTCCAAGGGGCCTATCCCGTTCCTGGTGAATTTCCGCGCCATGGGCCAGGAGGTGCGTTACGAGCCGCACGAGTTGGTGATCTATTGCCACGGCATGGAATACAAGCCTTTGCAGATCATTCCGATCTCTCCCAAGTTCATGGACAAGGTGGCCTACATCCGTCAGCCGCCCGTGTCCGCGATCTACCTGTTCGACCGCAGCATCGATCTGCAGAGCCAGGACCTGATATTCTCCTATTTCGACAGCCTGCGTTTCGGCAACTGGATCAAGGTGATCGAGCGGCTCAACGCCGCCAAGGCGCAGTACCAGCTGGACAGTGGCAGGAAATAGGCAGCGCAATAGATTGATGCGGAATAGATTGACGGCCCGCCGGTGCACGTTGCCGGGGGGCCGTCGCCTTTACGGCTGTCTTGCGCGGCTGGGCCGCGGGGATTAGTTTCAAGCGTCCGAAAAACTTGCACCTTTCAACCCCGGATACCATGAGCGAGAGCCCTGCGCGCTTCGAGCGCGCTTTTATTCTGGAAAACCTGGCCGAGACTGTCCGGCTCGGGACAGTCCTGGCCGCAGCGATGGATTCCCCCGGCGCCCTGGCGCTGTTCGGCGGGCTGGGCAGCGGCAAGACCACGCTGATCCAGGCGGTGGGAAAGGCTCTGGGAGTGGGCGAGCCGATCACCAGCCCCACCTACACGCTGATCAACCGCTACGAGGACGGCTGCCGGCCACTGGTCCACGTGGACTGCTACCGTCTGGACAGCGCCGAGGATCTGGAGGGGATCGGCCTGCCGGAGGTGCTCTCAGGCTCCGAGATAGTCTGCATGGAGTGGTCCGAGCGGGCGCGCGGCATTCTGCCCCGGCGCCGCCTGGAACTGGAGCTCGGCTGGCTGGACCCGACGCGGCGCAGCGTTCGCCTGCGCTGTTTCGGCGAGCTTTGGCCCGGCCTGGAGCGCGGCCTGGATGCCTGGCTGGATGGGAAGGATAAGCAATGAGTGAATCCCCGTTGCTGCTCTGTCTCGACACCTCCACGCCGGTGGGCTCGCTGGCCCTGGCGGGCCCGCAGGGGCTTGTCGCCACCCGGACCAGCTCCAGCCCGGCCTCCCACACCGAACGGCTGTTCTCCCTGATCCAGAACCTGCTGGAGGGGGCGGGCCTGACTCTGCCGCAGGTGGAGGGCCTGGCCCTGGCCGCGGGGCCCGGCTCGTTCACGGGCCTCAGGATCGCGGCGGCCACGGCCAAGACCCTGGCCTGGTCGCTGGGCAAGCCCCTGTACGCCGTGGGGACCTTGGAGTGCCTGGCCTGGGGCGCGCACATGGAGGGCCTGCCGACTCTGGCGCTGCTGGATGCGGGCCAGGGCGAGTTCTACGCCGCGGTCTACCTCTGGGCGGACAGTCCGGCCGAGGGCCGGGATCTGCTCGCCCCCTGCGCCCTGAGCGGCGAGGCGCTGGCCGCGGCCCTGGAGGATCTGGATCTGCCCGGCGGGCGCCTGATCTGCGCCGGGGCCGGAGCGGAGGCGGCCTGGGAGGGCCTCCTGTGTGTCAAGGGCCTCAGCCTTTCCCGTCCCGCCGCCCGCCTGAACCTGCCCGAGGCCGCGTTCCTGGGCGAGCTGGTCCTGGCTGCGCCGCAGCGGCGACGGGTGCAGGACATTTTCACTTTCGAACCGACTTATCTGCGCAGCGGACAGGTTCAGCTCCGGCTCGGAAAATGAACGACACGCCCTCACCGCTCCAAGGCCCCTCGCCGTCACCGTTGCGCCTGGTCAAGATGGCCCGGCGCCACCTGAGCCAGATCCTGGAGATCGAGCAGCTTTGTTTCAGCGAGACCTGGCACGAGGTGGATTTCCTGCGCCTGATCGACCTGCCGGACGCCCTCTGCCTGGTGGCCCTGCAGGGCGGACGGGTGATCGGCTACAGTTGCCTCTGGGTGGTGATCGAGTCCTCCGAGCTGGGCAACCTGGCCGTGCATCCGGAGTTCCAGGGACAGGGCGTGGGGGCGCGCCTTCTTGAGCGTAACCTGGCAGTCTGCCGCAGGCGCGGCGTGATCGCGATGTTCCTGGAGGTGCGCGCCTCCAACGAGCGCGCGATCACCCTGTACGAGCACCACGGCTTCACGCGGATCGGCCTGCGCAAGCGCTACTACTCCAAGCCCACCGAGGACGCCGTGATCATGCGGCGTGACCTCTGATCCAGCCTTTTCCAGGCAGTCCCCGGACTGTGTCTCCGCCCTTGCCGTTTCCGGCCTTCCGGCATTGCACTTGACTAAATCTCTTATCCGGACTTAAATTATTTGTTCATACCTGTGCGCTCCGGCCTTACGTTTCACCGTGCCGGCCGCGCGCAGGGTCTGCACCGACAACAAACCGGAGGTGAGACTGTGGCCTGGTTCAGGAAGGAAAAGAGCGGTCTCAAAGCCCAGCCGAAAAAAGTCATACCCGATGACCTCTGGATCAAATGTGAAAGTTGCGGGGAGATTCTTTACAAGCAGGAACTGGACAAGAACCTGAATGTTTGCCCGCGCTGCGATTTCCATTACGGCCTCGCTCCCGAGGCCTATGTGGCCCTCCTGCTCGACCCCGGCACGTTCCGGGAGTACGACTCCGGGATGAAAAGCCAGGACCCGCTTGGGTTTGTCGACCGCTCCCGGTACAGTGACCGTCTGGAAAAGGCTGTCGCCTCCAGCGGCCACAACGAGGCGGTGCTGACCGGAGAGGGTGAGCTGGAGGGACGGCGTCTGCAGTTGGCCGTGATGGATTTCTCGTTCATCGGCGGGAGCATGGGCTCGGTGGTGGGGGAAAAGATCGCCCGCGCCACGCGCAGAGCGATCGAGCAGCACACGGCTCTGATCGTGGTCTCGCGCAGTGGCGGGGCGCGCATGATGGAGGGCATTTTCTCGCTGATGCAGATGGCCAAAACCAGCGCCTGGCTCGGCCGCCTGCACGAGGAGGGCCTACCGTTCGTCTCCATCCTGGCCAACCCGACCACGGGCGGAGTGACCGCCAGTTTCTCGATGCTCGGGGATGTCAACATCGGTGAGCCGGGAGCGCTGATCGGGTTCGCCGGGCCGCGGGTGATCAAGCAGACCATCCGCCAGGATCTGCCCGAGGGGTTCCAGCGCGCCGAGTTCATTCTCGAGCACGGCATGCTGGACATGGTGGTGCACCGGCGCGAGATGCGCTCCCGGGTGGCCGCCCTGCTGCGCCTGATGCAGAGCTGAAAGGTCCGGGCTCTTTGCCCGGGATACCCGTGACGCTTCGACTCTGTCCGGCCTTTTGCAGGCCGGACATGTTTTTTGACGGAAAAGGAGGGAGGCCCCGCAGTGCTGATCGGTCTGACCTCGCGCAACGCGGCGGGCAAGGATGAACTGGCCCGCTACCTGGTCGAGAGCAAGGGATTTGTCTATTTCAGCCTCTCCGACCTGCTGCGCGCCGAGCTGGCCAGGCGCGGCCTGGAGTTGACCCGTGAGAACCTGACCATGGTGGGCAACGAGCTGCGGCTCGAGCGCGGGCCGGGCGTGCTGGGTGAGCTGGCCCTGCGGGCGCTTGCGGCTGTGCCGGACGCGGTGGTGGTCTCGCTGCGCAACCCCTCCGAGATCGAGGCCCTGCGCAAGCGGCCCGATTTCCTGCTCGTGGGGGTGGACGCCCCGGTGGAGGTCCGCTGGCAGCGCGTGAAGAGCCGGGCGCGGCCGGATGACGCCAGGACCTACGAGCAGTTCCTGCGCCAGGAGCAGGCCGAACTGAGCGGCGACCCGCACCAGCAGCAGTTGGAGGCCTGTTTCAGGATGGCCGACCGGGTGGTGCTGAACGACGGCAGCCTGGAAGAGCTGCACCGCAAGATCGAGGAGCTGCTGGGATGAGCGAGCGCCCGAGCTGGGATGACTATTTCATGAAGATGGCGATGCTGGTGAGCGAGCGCTCCACCTGCCTGCGCCGTCACGTGGGCGCGGTCCTGGTCCGCGACCGCCGCGTGCTGTCCACCGGCTACAACGGGGCCGCGCGCGGCCTGCGTGACTGCCGCGAGCTGGGCTGCCTGCGCGATGAGCAGCAGATCGAGTCCGGCACCCGTCACGAGGTCTGCCGGGCGATCCACGCCGAGCAGAACGCGATCATCCAGGCCGGGCTGCACGGGGTCTCGATCGGGGACTCGACCATGTATTGCACGCATTCGCCCTGTTTTATCTGCGCCAAGATGATAATCAATGCCGGTATACGGCGGGTAGTCTCCTCCACCCAGTATTCGGACCGGAATTTCCCCGGGCTGTTCGAGGAGGCCGGGGTGGATTTTGAGGTGTTGCCTCTGCCTGACCCGCAGATAAATTTCAAGCCCTGACCCGAAGCGTGAGCGGCGCCGCCAAGAGCACCGCACTCCAGGTCGAAAAGCCCGGTCCGCGCAGTCTTGGCGGAGGGGGCATTTTTATTGTGTGGAGAGGATTTTCGAGAGAAAATGGTTAAGCGCATAATTTCGACCGTGTTCGCCGGGTTCAGGGATGAGGAGGACGACCCGTCCGCCGCGCCCTGGCGCCGTCTGCTGCGGATCAGCCTGCCGTTGATCTTCAACCAGGGCTCGGTTCTGGTGATGATGTTCGTGGACCGGATTTTCCTGTCCTGGTACGGGATCAACGAGATCGCGGCGGTCTGGCCGGCGGCCATCCTCTGCTGGACCACGACCACGTTTTTCTATTCCATCTCGACTTTCATCAACCTGTTCGTGGCGCATTACCACGGGGCGGGCAACAAGCGCATGTGCGCCAGCACGGTCTGGCAAGGTATCTATTACGCAATCGGGGCTTACGTTATCCTTATCTGTTGCCTGGCGCCGCTGGGACGGCACGCGTTCGAGTGGTTCGGCCACAACCCCGAGGTGGCGGCCCTGGAGCGGACCTACTACACGGTGCTGATCAGCGCCTCGCTGTTCACGATCCTGAACAACGTGACCGCCTCGTTCTTCACCGGACGGGGCATGAGCCGGATCACTATGACCGCCAACATTATCGGCAACATAGTCAACATCGTGCTCGACTGGGTAATGATCTTCGGCCATTTCGGCTTTCCGCGCCTGGGAATCCTGGGGGCGGCCCTGGCCACGGCCATCGCCTCGGTGATCCCGCCCGTGATCATGTTCTCCCTGTTCCTGGGCAAGCGCTACCAGGAGGGCTTCGAGACCCGCCGCACCTGGTCTTTCAAGCCCGGTTTCGTGCTGCACCTGGTCCGCACCGGTGCGCCCTGCGGGTTGCAGGACCTGGGGTTCCTGCTCTCGGTCAGCCTGTTTTTCATGCTGATGGGCCGCATGCCCACCGAGACCCTGGCCGCCAACAACATCGCCTGGTCGGTCAACGACCTGCTGAACCTCTACGTCCAGGGACTGGCCGCCGGGGCGGTGGTGCTGTTCGCTCAGGAGATCGGGCGGGGACGGTTCAAGGAGGCGGAGCATTTCATCTACCTGGGCCTGAAGATCCTGCTCACGATGGCGTTGGTCAGCGGTACGCTCTACCTGCTGATCCCCGACCAGATGCTGACCGTTTTCCGCCCGCGCCTGGGCCAGGGCCCCAGTGTGCCGTTCGAGACGATCCTGGTGCACGGGCGGGTGGTGCTGCGCTACCTGGCCGTCTGGAATCTATGCATCGCCATGTATTTCCTGTTTCGGCAGGCGCTGCGCGGGGCGGGAGATACGCGCTTTTTCTATTTTACCGCCGTGCTGATCGACGCCGGGGTGTTCATGGGCGGAGTGTTTCTGATCCTGAAAGCTTTCGGCGCCAACGTGACCGCGCTCTGGACTTACCTGTTGTTCTACATGCTCCTGGCCTGCGCTATCTACGTGACCCGTTTCCGCCTGGGCTACTGGCGCACCGCCGACCGCGCCCACCTGGACGAGGGGCACCTGTGGTGAGGGAGATCGGCAACCGAGTGAAATCGGAAACAGAAAGCCGAAGGGCCGCCCCCGTTTTCCTCGGGAGCGGCCCTTCGCTTTTTATTCAACTGTCAGAAAATCTCAGCAATACCCCTCGGCCTTCAGGAACTCGGCGTTGAGGATCGAGGCCCCGGCCGCGCCGCGCACCGTGTTGTGGCTCAGGACCAGGAACTTGAAGTCGAAGATGCTGCAGGGGCGGATGCGCCCCACCGTAACCGCCATGCCCTTGCCGTGGTCGCGGTCCATGCGTGGCTGCGGGCGGTCCTGCTCGGTGCGCACGATAATCAGCGGATCGGGCGCCGAGGGCAGCTTCAGTTCCTGCGGGCGGCCGCGGAAATTGGCCAGCGCCGCGGTGAACGCCTCCAGCGAGGGCTTCTCTTTCAGCTTCACGTTCACGCACTCCAGGTGGCCGTCCAGCACGAACACGCGGTTGCACTGGGCGCTCACCTTGAACGTGGCGTCCACGAACTGGTTTCCTTTCAGGCTGCCCAGCATCTTCAACGGCTCGGCCTCCATCTTGGGCTCCTCGCCCCCGATGTAAGGGACCACATTGTCGATGATGTCCAGGGCGCTCACCCCGGGATAGCCCGCCCCGGAGATCGCCTGCATGGTGACAACATTTACCGCCTCCAGCCCGAAATGCACATCCAGCGGCTTGAGCGGGATCACCAGACCCATGGTCGAGCAGTTGGAGTTGGTGACTATGAAACCCTTCCAGCCGCGGTTTTTGCGCTGGTGCTCCAGCACGCGGGCGTGGTCGTGGTTGATCTCGGGCAGCAGCAGGGGCACGTCCGGGTCCATCCGGTGGTTGCGGCTGTTGCTGAACACGTAGTAACCCGCAGCGGCGAAAGCCTCCTCGATCGGGCCGGCCACCGAGGCGTCCATCGCCGAGAACACTATCTTGCACTCCAGGCCGGGCTCGACAGCCTTGACTGTCATCTTTTTCACCCGCTCCGGGATGTCCGGGCCGACTTTCCAGCGCCCGGCAACCGCTTCCTCGTAAGTCTTGCCGGCGCTTCGGTCGCTGGCGGCGACCTCGCTCAGCTCGAACCAGGGGTGCCCCTCGAGCAGGGTGATAAACCGCTGGCCCACCGTCCCGGTGGCGCCCAGAACTCCGACCTTGATCTTTTCCATCATGACACCTCAACTGCTCCTGGTAAAGAATGGAACACCGAATAAACTCCGGCCCCCGTTACCGGGAGACACCGCACTGGGCGATTATCACCGGGGGTAAGAAAACCGGAGGAAACGAAGGGGGTCGATTAAAGGCGGAAAAATAAAACGATTGCGGGTTTATGTCAAGCTTTTGGGCTTTTCCGTCAGGCTGCCGGGGACAGCCGGACTCAGCTTTCGAGCCGCTCCAGGATGCGCCCGAGGAGCTTCTCCAGACGGGCCAGCAGGGCCTCGATCCGCTCCGGGCCACCCGGTGCTCCGCCGGTCTCCACCCGGTCGATCCCGTCCGGGGTGATCGAAACCAGGTCCTCGATCTTGTGCATGCGGACCAGGCCGCGCTCCAGAAGGTACTCCAGGTTGCGCTCCAGGGTCTGGTTTTCCAGGCGCAACTCGGTGGCCAGGGCCTTGCGCGAGAGCACCCCGCGATAGAGGCCCTCCGCCTGCCAGGCCGCGTAGAGCCGGGCCAGGATATCATTGCGCAGCGCGCGGTCATCCATGGGGGTCTCGCTCATCGAGACAGTCTCCCTCCGGATTATTGCCCTCGATCCTAAGGCGCAGGACCGGACGGGCCCCCTGGTGCACCTTGAGGTGGCAGCCGGGGCAGAGGACGAGCAGGTTGCGGCTTTCTGCTGTGCCGCCGCGTACCAGAGGGACCAGGAAATGGAACTCGGTCCCGCCCTCGGCGCCGCACGCCTCGCAGCGGCTGATAGAGCGCCCGGCGGCGTACAGCGTGCGCGTGAGGCTGCGTTGCGTGGGCCGCACTCTGCGGGCCAGACTGCGCAGGCAATCCAGGCAGAGCGGGTGGCAGTCGCCCGCGGTGCGTTCCGGCCGGACAGCGGTCTCCTCCAGCTCGGCCTGGCAGCCTGCGCAGCGCATCAGTTCTTGTCCAGCCTTTCCAGCCGGGTCCCGTCCAGCGGGCAATAGTAATCCGTCATGTCCCCCGCGGCCCGGAAACGCCGTCCGCAGGCGGGACAAGTGAGCAGGGCGCCCTTTTCCACGCCCCGCACCGAGTCCTTGCCCGCCGCGTCCCGCTCCCGGCCGTGATGCCCGTCCCCCGAGACGATCCGCGAGTAGACCCGCTCGAAAGCCTCACGCTCGGGGATATGGCCGGTCTTCTGCGCCCAGTGGCGCACCAGCCAGGTGCGCATGCTCCGCTCGGCGGCCACCGGGTCCTTGGCCGTCCGGCTCACGAGCGAGTCGGGGCTCAGGTGGGCCAGGCTCTGGCCGGCGTGGCAGTTCACGCAGTCCTCGGGCCACTCGGCGGTTCGTGAAAGGCTGCCGCTGGCCGAGGCGCGGTCGTGGCACATCCCGCAGGAGCGCAGGGCCAGTTGCCCCGGACGGAACGAGCGGCCGAGGTAGTCCACTCCGTGGGCGCGCTCGAAATCCAGCGCCTGGGGTGCGCCGCGGTGGCAGACCGTGCAGCCGAACTGTTGCGGCGGGTGGTGCAGCATCGACTCGGGGTACTTCGCGTTGTCGCGGCCCGGCATCAGCAGCACCCGCTCCGAGCCGTCCAGCTCCTGGTGGCAGCTCAAGCAGGCCTCGCGCACCCCGACCCGCTCCGGCTCGTTCCAGCGGATCTCGGCCGCCCGGCTGACCGAGGGCGCCTTGCGCTTACCCTCCAGCACCAGCAGGGTGCGGATCGAGTCCACCTCCACCAGGGCGCTGCCGGCGGCCTGCTCCAGCTGCTGCATGGCGCGGGCGGCCCGCCAGAAATCCTCATCGTACGATTCGGTCTCACGGATGCCGGCCAGGGAGCCAGCCTCCTCGACGGCGGCGCGGCGCTTCTCGAGATCGCCCATCACCGCGTGCAGCGAGTCGGCGATCCGCTCCAGACGGCTGGAAACCTCGGAATCGCGCAGCCAGTCGACATAGCCCTGCAAAGCCCCGGCCACTTTGGCGTAATCGCCGTCCGGGTGCAGCTCTTTCCCCACAGCCGCAGTGCTGTCCTGTGCCGTGCTGAACAGCCGCTCCCGCCAGGAGCGCCACTCGCCTCCCGGCAGGCGGAACAGCAGCAACAGCAGCCCCGCCAGAATCACAAACGCCCAGATTTCCCGTCGCATCAGCTTTCCCATGGCTTCGTTTTTAAGTTCATGCTCCGAATTTAGCAGGGTAATAGTCTAACTATTCTTCCTCCGGCGGGCAAGTGCGGCCCTTTCTGCCTCCCGGCCCGCAGCGTGGACCGCCTTGCGGCGCTGGTCACCCGCTGCATCGACCCACCACGGAGCGCAGGTGTTGCAGGCTGTCTTCCGGCATGACTCCGATTCCATTTCCGGCGCTCAGGTCCGGAGGATTCCTCCACGGCTCAGGAATAACTTGGAGCCGCGGGGATTTTTGCTTATTTTAATTGCAGATTGCCTGCCGAAGCATGTGTTGATCAGCGCGCTTCCTGTTCCAGGATGGTCACGGCCGACGATATTCACCGGGAGAAACCCTTGAAGAGGAACCCTTTCGGGCCCGCCGCAACCCTGCTCGTTCTGGGCTGGTCGCTGCTTGCCGCCCGTCCGGACCCGCTGAGCGAACAGACCCGCCAGGATTACAAGGGTTTCGACAGCTCGCTGGTGCGCGTCGAGGAGGCGAAGCGCCTGGTCGCGCAGGGTCTGGTGTTCTTTCAGGACCAAGAGCTTGACCACGCGCGCGCTCTGTTCGAGAAAGCCCTGACCCTGGACAAGAGCTGCATCGAGGCGCGTTACCGGCTCGGCTGCCTGGAAAGGGAGGCGGGGCGTTTCCACCTGGCGGTGGACCACCTGGAGCAGGTCTACACGGTCACCCCGGCGCGCGATAGCCTGTGTTTCCTTCTGGCGGAAAGCTACCTGAAGCTGGGCGAGTGCGAAACAGCGGGCGTATGGCTCGACCGTCAGAACAAGCGTGACAATTCCATTCCGGCTGCCGCCGCTTTGAAACGTAAAATATCGGATTGTAAGAAGAGAAATTCGGTGGACCATGGCAGGAAAAAGTAGACTGAGTCTGGAAAGCATCGGCTGGCTGTCATTCTACATCGGCGTGCTCAGCATCCCATTTTTCCCTCCCTATTCCCTGGTACTGCTTCTGTTCGGCGGCGTGGTGGCCACGATCTACCACAGCCGAAACCACTGAGGCGTCGGGGAATCATTCCCGTTTGTCATAGTTCCCGGATGGTTTGTCCGGATGGCCGGACTGGCCCGGGTCCTCGTTCTTTTCCTGGCGTTTCAGCAGGTAGGCGATCTCGCTCAGATGGTTGTCTATCCGGTCGAGAAAGAAAGACATACGGTCGAGCTTGCGGCTGAAGCTCTGGACGATGAAAAAAGTGAAGATCACGGCCACGGTCAGTACGACCGGCAGGGACTCGCTCAGGAAATCGATGTAGTACGAAAGCTGCATGATGTGGCTGTCCACCCAGTGCATCCGTTGAACGCTCCCCTTGATTCCAGAACGCTTGCCAGCCGGACTCGAAGCCCGGGAACAGAAATGCCTGCCGTTGCCGCCGGATCAGGGCGAGCTTGACGGCGGGGGGGCGGCGCTGGTGTCGGCGGCCGCGGGCAACGCTGCGGCAGGCCCCGCGACGGCTGGAGGCGGGGCCGAGGTGCTGTCCGCTTTCGGTTTCACGGCGCTCGTGTCCTTGTGCGCAGACTGCGCGGCTGGGGACGGTGGCGGCGCACCGGAGCGGACCGAATCTGCGGCCGGGTGATGGGCTGAATCGGGGTGCGCCACGGCCGGCTTGGCCGGGACCGGCTTGGCTGCGGCGCTGCTGTCGGCGCCGGCCTTGGCCTGCTGCGGGGTCGCGGCGGCCTTGCCGGCCGCGCCCAGACTGTCGCCTGCCACGGCGGGGACTTTTTTCGCTGCGGCCAGACTGTCACGGACCGCGGTGGCAGTGCTGTCCTTGACAAACTGCGCCCGCGCCAGTGAATCCTCCCGCGCCTTGATCCGGGTCAGCGAGTCGGTGTACGCCTTGGCGATGGAATCCAGCCGGGCGAGGCGTTCTTTCTCGCGGTCCTGCAGCACCTGGGCGAACAGCGGGACATCCGCCGGCGTCTGCATCGTCTCTGTCTCCCAGGCCACGGCCTGCCGGTAGCTGGGCTGGACCATCACGTCCAGGACATAGGCCGTGTTCTTGAATGTCGTATCCTGTTCCGTCTCGGCGCCGCCGGCGCCGCCCGGTCCGGAGGGCGCCGCGGTGGGGGTGCGACGGCCGCTACGCGCGGCCTGACGCTGCTGACGCCAGCGGACCAGGGCTTTCTGACGGCGGGCCTCCAGCATCGGGGTGTAGGTCTTGATCTGCTCCCCCTCCAGCGGGACCTCCACCCAAAGCCCGTCTGAAACGCCGTAATCGATCCGGTCACCCGTGTTCATCACGAACAGGATATCGGAATTGACATCCTTCTCCAGGTAGACATAGGTGTTGTTCGTGGTGACATACAGCGAGTCGTACTGGCTGAAAGTCTGGGTGTAGTCGCGCTTCATGCGGCGGCGGTAGCTCTCGACCAGGTCGGAGCGGCGCTGACGGCGGTCCAACTCCTCCAGGTAGTTTTCCTTGTCCTCGTACCACTCCGCCAGGTTCTGCTCGCTCATCCTGCCCCAGCGCTTTACATCCTGGAATTTCAACTCGGCCATGTCGATCGTGTCGGGCAGGAGATGGAACACTCCGGATTTCTCGAACAGGGCATCCAGCGGCTTCTGGTCGCGCACCTCGAGGTTGGTCTTGACCTTGGCCTTGAGCTTGCGCTTGCCGTACTTGAGTTCCAGACGGTGGAACCGACGCTCGATGGGGTAGTAGTTGATGCTGCGCAGGCCGCGGAAAATGTTGCGGACCTTGAAATTCTCGGTCGGGAACAGGCGGGTGGTGATCACGAGGCCGTCCTTGCTCACCTCCTGCTTGACCAGCCGCAGCTCCACGATCGGCTTGCCGTCCCCGTCATAACCGATAAACACGTTGTCGCGCGGGAACTCGCGCTCGGTAGGCTTTAAATCGTCGGACGGCCCGCCCTTGGTCAGGAACGGGATGCTCAGGCTGAAACAGCCCCCGCTCAGCAGCAGAACGCTAAGTCCGACAACGAGATAGTGCGCGACAGTGGGTTTGAAACGCATACGGTTCGGTCCGTCCTGAGATAAGTGTCAGGCTGCCCCGCGCAGCCGTTACGCTCAAATTAAACTCTCGGGCGCCAAAAGACAACTTTTCCCGATTACAATTCAGCCGGGCCGTGCGGCCCGGCTGACAATAAATACTGGCCGCGCACGCTCTTTGTTCCCCGTGCCGCGCTCAGCGGTGTATGTACAGCACGGCCGGGCCCTCGTAAGGCGCCCGCAGTTCCAGTTTCCCGCCGCCCCGGACTTGCCAGATGTCGGTGACCGCGCCTAAGGACGGGCTGAACCACTCCACAGTCAGCTCGCCGGGCATGGCGGACAGGTCGGCGCTCACCGCGCCGCCGCCGCCCACGTAGACCAGCCGCTCTCGCTCCGAGGCCAGGCAGAACCCGCTGGAGGCCAGCTCCGGGTGCGGGGCCATGGCGATCAGGTCCATCCTCTCCGCGAACATGCGGGTCTGGCCCAGGGCCACCCGCAGCGGCTCCCAGACCGAGTCGGGCGGGAACATGTCCAGCGGCGGGATGTGTGTCAGCGTCATCAGCGGGTCCATGAACATCGGGTTGCAGCCGCTAATGAACGCTTTCCAGGCCCAGTCGGCGTTGCCGCCGATGCCCCAGAGGTGGTCCGTGTCGAGGAACACTACCTTCCGTCCGTCCGCAGGGGGAAAAACTTCCTTGTAGAGTTTCTGTTCGCCCGCACAGTTGGGGGCCACCGCCTCGGCTGGGCTGCCGTACAGAGTGCGGTTGTCGCCGAAAGGCCAGGGCACGGTCGTCACCACCGGGTGCTGCTTGGGCTTGGCTTTCTCGTATTGATGGATGTAATCGATCATGGCGTAGTGCCAGGCCACGCCGGTAGTGTCGCTCTCGTTGCAGATTTCGTAGATGTAGTTGTCCAGGTCGTTCAGGGTGTCGATCACCCGCCGGATGTAGGCTTTCTGCAGCTCGTTGATCCCGGGCACGCGCAGGGTGTAGGCCTCCTGCCCCTGTCCGTCATGGTCCAGGTCGCCGTCAATGCCGTTGATATTGTTATTCCGGTTGAACGGGTGCCCCTTCCAGGGATTGCCCTGGCCGGGTTTGAGTGGTTGCTCGCTCTTGTGCTGGATGCTCCAGCCCTGGAACAGCATCACCTGTACGTAGAACCCGCGCCGCTGGGCCAGCTCGACCCGTTCGCGCAGCCGGCTGAAAAAGGCCTCGTTGAACCGGCTCACGTCGAACCTGGGCAGGCTGTCCAGGGCCAGGCCGGGACCGGTGCGCGGATAGAGGAGCGGCGGGCCGTAGCGGTCGCGGAGGGTGTCGCTTTCGGAACTCGACCAGGTGGCGTTCTCCCAGGTCCAGAGACGGAAGAAATTGTGGTTGTAGCGCTCCAGCCAGTCGAGGTAGGCCTCGTAATCGAACACCACCGGGGCGCCGTTCCATATCTCGCAGAAATTGCTCCAGGTGTGGCTGCCGGTCAGGTAGACCGCGCGCCCGCTGTTATCCGTGAAATAGCGCGGGTTCACCGGGCTGACCCGCAGGACTCCATCCACCGGCGGGTTGGCGGCGCGGCCAGCCGAGGCGGCCAGGGCCGCCAGCAGAAGGCCGAATGTGACGGTCCGGCTCAGGCTGAAGATTTTCATCGCTCACCTCCCGCTCCTCTCAATGGTGGATGTACAGCACAGCCGGGCCCTCGTAGGGCGCCCGCAGCTCAAGCTTCCCGCCGCCCTGGACCCGCCAGATGTCGGTGACCGCGCCAAAGGCCGGGCTGAACCATTCGGCGGTCAGCTCTCCGGGCATGGCGGACAGGTCGGTGCTCAGCGCGCCGCCCTCGCCCAGATAGATCAGGCGCTCGCGCTCCGAGGCCAGGCAGAACCCGCTGGAGGCCAGTTCCGGGTGCGGGGTCATGGCGACGAGGTCCATGCGCTCGGCGAACATCAGGGTTTGCCCCAGGGCCACGCGCAGCGGCTCCCAGTCGGGATAGTCCGGGTAATTGTTGTCGCGCGGGAACTGCGGCAGGGGCACGAACGGGTCCATGAACATCGGGTTGTAGCCGCTGGTGAAGGCTTTCCAGGCCCAGTCCGCGTTGCCGCCGTGGCCCCAGAGGTGGTCCGTGTCGGCGAAGATCACCTTTTTCCCCTCCGCCGGGGGATAGGTCCCGCGGTAGAGGTTCCTGCCACCGTCCGGGTTGGGTGCGATCGCCTCGGCCGGGCTGTCGAACAGGGTGCTGTTTTTCCCGCCGGGCCAGGGCACGGTCATCACCACCGGATGCTGCTTGGGCTTGGTTTTCTCGTACTGGTGGATCAGATCGATGATGGCGTACTGCCACTCGACCCCGGTGGAGTCGGTCTCGTTGCAGATTTCATAGATGTAGTTGTCCAGGTCGTTCAGGTTGTCGATCACCCGCCGGACATAGGCTTTCTGCAGTTCTGTGACCGCCGGGACATGCAGGGTGAAAATCTCCTCGCCTTCGCCGTCGCCGTTGGCGTCTCCGTCCACCGCGTTGATATTGTTCGCCTTGTTGAACGGGTGGCTGCCCCAGGGGTTGCCATAGCCCGGCTTGCGGAAACCCTCGCCCTTGCGCTGGTTGCTGAAACCCTCGAACAGCATCACCTGCACGTAGATGCCCCGGTTCTGTGCCATCTGGACGCGCTCGCGCTGGCGCTGGAAGAAAGCCTCGTTGAAACGGGATATGTCGAATTTGGGCAGGCTGTCCAGGGCCAGGCCCGGGCCCGTTCGCGGATAGAGCAGCGGCGGGCCGAAACGGGTGCGGGCGCTGTCCGGCCCCCAGGTGGTCCAGGTGGCGTGCTCCCAGACAAAGAGACGGAAGAAGTTGTGGTTGTGGCGGTCGAGCCAGTCCAGATAGCCGTTGTAATCGAAAATGACCGGCCGGCCCTCCCATATCTCGCAGAAATTGCTCCAGGTGTGGCTGCCGGTCAGGTAGACCGCCCGTCCGCTGTTATCCGTGAAATAGCGCGGGTTGACCGGGCTCACCCGCAGGACCCCGTCCACCGGGCGGCGAACCCCGGCCCGGGCTGCGCCGGAGCCGGCAAGCGGGGCCAGGAGAAGCAGGTTGAGAAAGATCACGGCGCCAAGACGCAAGGCACGGCTGTTCATAACTCAACGCCTCCCCGGGCTGGATTGAACGGATGTGGAGATAAAAAGGGGCCGGAATTATCCGGCCCCGGCTTTCTCGGCATTCCTCATTCCTGCAATCGGCGCGGGCCTGCCTGGACCCTCCGGCCTCAGCCCTGAATCACCGGCAGTTCCTTGAGCGCCTCTTCGATCTTGGAATCCGGATATTCGAAATCGTCCAACTGGTGATCGAAGTACTTGTCGTAGGAGGCCAGGTCCAGGTGTCCGTGGCCGCTGAAATTGAAAGCGATGCACTTCTCCTCGCCCGTTTCCTTGCAGAGCAGGGCCTCGATCACGGCGCCGCGGATGGCGTGCGTGGTCTCGGGGGCCGGGATGATGCCCTCGGTGCGGGCGAACAGGATGCCGGCCTCGAAGCACTCGATCTGGTGCAGGGCGCGGGCCTCGATCAGCCCCAGCTCCTTCAGATGGCTGACAATCGGGCTCATCCCGTGATAGCGCAGCCCGCCGGCATGGATTCCGGGCGGAACGAACACATGGCCCAGAGTGTGCATCTTGAGCAGCGGGGTCATCTTGCCCGTGTCGCCGAAATCGTAGCGGAACGGGCCCTTGGTCAGGGTGGGGCAGGCGGCCGGCTCGGCGGCCACGATCTTGATTTTCTTGCCCTTGAGCTTGTCCGGGATGAACGGCAGGGTGAAACCGGCGAAATTGCTGCCGCCGCCGGCGCAGGCCACCAGCACGTCCGGAAAATCGCCGGCCAGCTCGAACTGTTTCTTGGCCTCCAGGCCGATCACGGTCTGGTGCAGCATCACGTGGTTCAGCACACTGCCCAAGGAGTAGTTGGTGTCATCGTGGGTGGCGGCGTCCTCCACTGCCTCGCTGATCGCCATGCCCAGGCTGCCGGTGGTGCCGGGGAACCGCTTGCGGAACGCGCGGCCCGAGTTGGTCCGGTCGGTCGGGCTGGGGTAGACCTCGGCGTTCCACATATGCATCATGCTCTTGCGGAACGGTTTCTGCTCGTAGCTGACTTTCACCATGTAGACCGTGCACTCGAGGCCCATGTTGTTGCAGGCGAAAGCCAGGGCGCTGCCCCACTGGCCGGCGCCGGTCTCGGTGGAGATACGGCGGATGCCGGCCTCTTTGTTATAGTAAGCCTGGGCCACGGCGGTGTTGGGCTTGTGGCTGCCGGCCGGGCTGACGCTCTCGTTCTTGTAGTAAATACGGGCCGGGGTGCCGAGGGCCTTTTCCAGGTTGTAGGCGCGCACCAGGGGGGTGGGACGCCAGAGCTTGAGCACCTGGTTGACCGGGTCGGGGATGTCGATCCAGCGCTCGGTGGAGACCTCCTGCATGATCAGGGCCATCGGGAAGATGGGGGCGAGGTCTTCCGGCCCGGCGGGCTTGCCCGTGGCGGCGTTGAGAGGCGGCGCGACCGGTGTGGGCAGATCGGCTGCCACATTGTACCAGCTTTGCACCATTTCTTTTTCTGAAAGTGTGATGCTCCGATTTCCCATCTGTCCTTCCTGGTTCAGTTTGATGGTACAATTCATCTTTGTGAAAAATCGGGAGATATTTTATTAACACGCCTCCGGGCGCTTGTCAATTCTTTTACTCCGGTCTTTTTTCCATATTGGAGGCCGCTGTCTTAACATATCCGTAACAATACGCATAAGTTCATTGACAGAGGGCCAGTGGAGGTATAAAATTCCGGATTACCGAAACTTTGGTCGCGCCGGATTCAAACTCCGCCGCGCCGCAGACATCTGTAACTCTCTCCATGACCCGGCGTTTGCCGTGGGTACACGCTTGACGGCGTGCTACGCCCAGAAGGGGCGTAGTGTGCGCCGCAGTGTGACTCAATCTGCGCCCGCGCCGGGCGGAACCATCTCAATATCAGAACAGGCTGGTAAAAGGCATGGCGACAAAAGTGCGTGATGAATTGCTACCCCTGCGCGAAAAAGCGCTCCTCAGTGGCAACGAGGCGGTGGCCCAGGCCGCCTGGGAGGCCGGAGTGCTGTTCGCCACGGGGTATCCGGGCACACCCAGCACCGAGATTCTGGAGACCCTGGTCGGGTACCCCGAGGTGCGCTGCGAGTGGGCGCCCAACGAGAAAGTGGCTTTGGAGGTGGCAGCCGGGGCCTCCCTGGGCGGGGTGCGGACCCTGGTGACCATGAAACATGTCGGCCTGAACGTGGCCGCCGACCCGTTCATGACCCTGGCCTACACCGGAGTCAAGGGCGGCATGGTCATAATCACGGCCGATGACCCCTCGATGCATTCCTCGCAGAACGAGCAGGACAACCGCAACTACGCCCGTTTCGGCAAGGCGCCGATGTTCGAGCCGGCGGACAGCCGCGAGGTGACCGAGTTCCTGGCCGGGGCCTGGGACCTGAGCGAGCGCCTGGAGCTGCCGGTGCTGTTTCGCATGACCACCCGGGTCTGCCACAGCAAGTCGATCTCCTCCCGCGGCCCGCGGCGCGAGCCTGCCGCCCCGTCCTACACGAAGGATTTCGTCAAGAACGTGATGATCCCGGCCAATGCCCGCACCATGCGGGTGAAGCTGGAGGAGAAACTGAACCTCCTGCGCGCCGAGGTGGAGACCCACCCGGCCAACCGGATCGAGGGCCGCAGCGCCGAGCTGGGCGTGATCTGCGCGGGCAATGTGTACAATTACGTGCGCGAGACCCTGCCCGAGGCCAGCGTGCTCAAGCTGGGATTCACTTTCCCGCTGCCGGCCGCGCTGATCCGCAAGTTCGCCGCCTCGGTGGAGCGCTGCTACGTGGTCGAGGAGCTGGACCCGTACCTGGAGACAGAGGTCCGCGCCCTGGGCGTGGCTCTGGCCACAGTGCCCGCTCCGCGGCCGCCCATCGGCGAGTTGAGCCCCGAGACCGTGGCCGCCATGTTCGGCGTGGCCGCGCCGCAGCCGCAGGCCGCCGCCGCCGCACTGCCGGAGCTGGCCCCGCGGCCGCCGGTCCTCTGCCCGGGCTGCTCACACCGCGCGGTGTTCATGACCCTCAAGAAAATGCGCCTGACCGTGACCGGCGATATCGGCTGCTACACCCTGGGCGCGCTGCCGCCGCTGGCCTCGATGGACACCTGCCTGTGCATGGGAGCCTCGATCGGCATGGGCTACGGCCTGGAACGCGCCCTGGGCCCCGAGGCCAAGGAGCGCGTGGTGGCGGTGATCGGCGACAGCACGTTCCTGCACTCGGGGATCACCCCGCTGCTGAACGTGGTCTACAACGGCGGCCACACGGTGACAATCATCCTCGACAACCGCACCACGGCCATGACCGGGCACAACGAGAACCCCGGCAGCGGCCGCACTCTTGACGGTGGTCCGGCCCCGGCGGTGGACTACCGTGCCCTTGTCCGGGCCCTGGGAGTGGAGTTCGCGGTCACTGTGGACCCCTACGACGTGGACAAGTTCAAGCAGGCGGTGGAGATGGCTCTTCTGCACTCCGGGCCAGCCGTGGTGATCGCCCAGCGGCCCTGCGTGCTTCTGCCCGAGGTGCGCGGCAAGCACAGGCCCACGGTCAATTACGACAGCGACACCTGCACCGCCTGCGGGGCCTGTTTCCGTATCGGCTGCCCGGCCATCGAGAAGGACGCGGCGACCGGCAAACCCAGAATAAACTCGGCCTTTTGCACCGGCTGCGGCCTGTGCACCACGGCCTGTCCGTGTGGAGCGCTCTCGTTATGAACCGGAACAAGACAACCAACGTGCTGATAGTCGGAGTGGGCGGCCAGGGGATCCTGCTCGCCTCCGAGGTGGTCAGCCAGGCCGCCCTGCTGGCCGGGCTGGATGTGAAGAAGAGCGAAATCCACGGGATGAGCCAGCGTGGCGGGACGGTCAACAGCCACGTGCGCTACGGCGAGAAAGTCCTCTCGCCGATCATCCCCCAGGGACAGGTGGATGTCCTGGTGGCGCTGGAGAAGCTGGAAGCCCTGCGCTGGAGTGGCTACCTGGCTCCGGACGGGGCGATAGTGGTCAACGATTTCCGTCTCGACCCGGTCTCGGTGGCCACGGGCAAGATTCCCTACACCGAGAACGCGATCGACCTTCTGTATTCCAACGGCCGGCGGGTGCTGGTGGTGGATGGTGTGGCGCGGGCGCTCCAGGCCGGGGATCTTCGCAGCATGAACGTGGTGCTGCTCGGGGCCCTGAGCCGCCTGCTCGAGTTTCCCGCCGAGCTTTGGGAGAAAGCGCTCGAAGCGCAGGTCAAAGAGAAATTCATCGAGCTCAACCGTCGCGCCTTCGCGCTGGGCCGCGACGCCGCAGACAGCCTCCGTTGAATTCAGGGCGGCCGGAGCGCCGTGCTCCGGCCGCTTTTCGAGGTGCATCGCACCGTTATTCCGTGCATAGCAGGGGCGACCCTGCCCGTTTACTGACATTCCCTGTCGGGGACGCGCGCGCCCGGTAGTGAGTGCGCAACCCCGGCCTGCGCAGATAAACCGCAACCGATGGAGCCCCGCGTTGATCTGGAACGAGAAATACGAAACCATGCCTCTCGAGGAGCGCCGCCAGCTCCAGGGGGAGCGCCTGGCGGACTGCTGCCGCCGGGTCTACGAGCGCGTGCCTTTCTACCGCCGCGCCTTCGAGTCCAAGGGCATCAAGCCGGAGGACATCCGCTCGGTCGATGATCTGCGCCACCTGCCGTTCACCAACAAGCAGGACCTGCGGGACAACTATCCGTTCGGCCTGTTCAACGTGCCGTTGGATGACGTGGTGCGCATCCACTCCTCCAGCGGGACCACCGGCAAGCCCACCGTGGTCGGCTACACCAAGAACGACATCGACCTGTGGGCCGAGGTGATGGCCCGCAGTTTTACCTGCGCCGGCCTGGGCCGCGGCGACATCATCCAGAACGCCTACGGCTACGGGATGTTCACCGGCGGGTTGGGCGCGCACTACGGGGCCGAGCGGATCGGCGCGGCGGTGATCCCGATCTCGGGCGGCAACACCAAGCGCCAGATCATGATCCTGCAGGATTTCGGCTCCACCGGCCTGTGCTGCACGCCCTCCTACTCGCTCTACATCGCCGAGGTGGCGGCCGAGATGGGGATCGACATCCGCACGCTCCCGCTCAAGGTGGGGGTGTTCGGGGCCGAGCCCTGGAGCGATGAGATACGGGCCTCCATCGAGAAGAACCTCAGCATTGACGCCCTGGACATCTACGGCCTGAGCGAGATCATCGGCCCCGGCGTGTCGATGGAGTGCCTGCAGAAAAACGGCCTGCACGTGTTCGACGATCATTTCATCCCCGAGGTCATCGACCCGGTGAGCGGAGAGCCGCTGCCCTACGGACAGAAAGGTGAGCTGGTGTTCACCACGGTGACCAAGGAGGCTTTCCCGCTGATCCGCTACCGCACCCGCGACATCACCAGCCTGCACCCCGAGAAATGCGCCTGCGGGCGGACCCACGTGCGCATGGCCCGGATCAGCGGCCGCACGGACGACATGCTCATCATCCGCGGGGTGAATGTGTTCCCCTCGCAGGTCGAGAGCGTGCTGGTGGGCATCGAGGAGGCCCAGCCGCACTACCAGCTTATCGTGCGGCGCGAGGGCTCGCTCGACACGCTGGAAGTGCAGGTGGAGGTGGACGAGCGTTTCTTCTCGGACGAGATAAGGCAGCTCGAGGGCCTGAGCCGCAAGGTCAAGTCCGAACTCGAATCGGTTCTTGGAGTGTCGATCCGGGTCAAGCTGGTGGAGCCGCGCACTATCGCCCGCAGCGAGGGCAAGGCCAAGCGGGTGATCGACGAGCGGCCGAAGCCGTAAGGTAAGGAGGGAGGTTCAAGTGGCAGTGATAGATTCGCACGCCCATTTCTTTCCGGACAAGGTGGCGGCCGCGGCGGTCTCCAAGCTGGAGGGCACCAGCGGCCAGAGGGCCTTTCTGGACGGCACCCGTCAGGGGCTCCTCGACTCGATGGAACGGACAGGCATCGAGCTGGCCCTGGTGCTGCCCGTGGCCACCAACCCGGAGAAAGTCAGCTCGGTCAACCGCTTCTCCGCCGCGGTGAAGGACCCGCGCCTCGAGATGCTGGGCGGGCTGCACCCGGCCAGCCGCACCTGGCGCGAGGAGCTGGATGAGCTGGTCGCTCTGGGCCTGCCGGGGGTGAAACTGCACCCCGAGTACCAGGGGTTCGCGCCGGATGACCCGGCGCTGCTCCCGTTTTTCGCGGCCATGCGCGATGCGGGCCTCTTGGTGGCGTTCCACTGCGGCGAGGACATCTCGTTCGATCCGCCGGCGCGCTGCACCCCGCAGAGTATCGCGTTCCTGCTGGACAAGCTGCCCGGCATCCGCATTTTCGCCACCCACATGGGGGGGTTCCGGTTGTGGGACGCCTCCGAGCGCTGGCTGATCGGCCGGGAAGTCTGGATGGACACTTCTTTTTCCCTGGGCTGGATGCCGGATGACCAGTTCAGGCGGATGCTGGCCGCACACGGCCGGGAGTTCGTGATGTACGGCTCGGACAGCCCCTGGTGCGACCAGCCGGTGGAGCTGGAGCGCCTGCGCTCCCTGGGCCTGGCCCCGGAGGCGCTTGAGCGGATCGAGCACGGCAACGCCCGGCGCATGCTGGCCCTTCTCAAGGAAAAGCCCTGAAACCCAATTGTCGAAAGGACATTCCTATGCGTGTCAAACAGGTCAGTGTTTTTCTCGAAAACCGCACCGGCCGTCTGGATGAGGTGGCGGACATCCTCGGCTCGCGCAAGATCAACATCCGCGCTCTCTCGCTGGCCGACACCAGTGATTTCGGCATCCTGCGCCTGATCGTCAACCGTCCCGAGGAGGCCTACGAGGCCCTGCGCGAGGCCGGTTTCACCACCCGCTACACCGATGTGATCGCGGTCGAGGTGCCCGACAGCCCCGGCGGCCTGGCCGGGGTGCTAAAGATTTTCCGGGAGGCCAACCTGAACGTGGAGTACCTCTACGCCTTTGTGGAGAAACGCACCGAGGGCGCGGTGGTCATTTTCCGTTTCGAGGAGGTCGACCGGGCGATCGGCATCCTGCAGCAGAAAGGCGTGAGCCTTCTGACCGGCAACGAGGTCTACAAGCTCTAAGCAAGAACCCCCCGGGCCGGCAGCGGCCCATCACATAAACCCCCAACGCAGGGAGAGGTACGCATGCATCAGACCCGCTCGGTACTCGCAGTCGCAGTTCTTTCAGCTTTGGCCCTGGCACTGCCCGAGCTTCATGCCTGGAACATGAAGGATGAGGCCGGGCACATCCTGGAGGTCGGGGGCCACATGCAGTACCGTGGTCGCTACTACGATCTGGATTTCATCAGCGACGGGGATCAATCCGAAAAAGGCAGCCTGAACCGGCACAATTATTACGGCGACCTCTCTCTGACTTTCGGCATCACCCCCAACGAGAACGTCAAGGTGTTTTTCGAGCTCAACAAGCTGATCTTCCTGGGCCAGGAGTTCAAGTACAACACGATCCAGACCGGCGAGGAAGTGATGCAGACCGATTTCACCCTGCCGGACGGGACCAAGATACCGGTGCGCCTGAACACGGATGAGGCCTGGGAACCGCACCTGCGCCAGGCCTGGCTGGATGTGAAGATCCCCAACACCAAGATGAAGCTGAAATTCGGCCGCCAGGGCTTCATGCTGGGTAACGGCATCTACACCAACACCAACATCGCCAGCGTGTTCGGCTACCAGTTCTACACCGACCTGGGTCCGGACAAGCCCTCTTTCCGCGCCGGCTCGATGAAATTTTTCGAGGGCATCCGCGAGAATTACAACAGCGACCTGAAGGTGAACGACTGCGATGACGCCGACATGTTTTTCGGCGACGTAAGCCTGCCGGTCCAGAAATCGAAGCTGGGGGCGTTCCTGGCCTATTTCCGCGACAACAGCTACAACCTGGACCTGCTCAGCCACGTGAACCTGGGCCTGACCGCCGACCTGGCCCTGCCGGCCGGCTGGACCCTGAAAAGTGAGTTTGACTACCAGAACGGGGCGAAGAAATTCGGCGCCAACTCGACCCAGCCCGATATCGACTGGACCGGCTGGTGTTTCATGGTCAACGCCGCCGCGCCCCCGTTGCTGGACAAGAAGCTGCGCCTGTCGTTCGAGTACGGGATCGGCAGCGGGGATGACCCCTCGACGCCCAACAAGTTCGAGGGCTACGTGGGTGTCGGCCCGTTCTACCCCTACGCCTGGGCCTACGAATACCGCTTCATCCACATGAACCACAACGCCAGCCATTTCTACGGCCTCTATTCCAAGGGCATGGCCGAGAACCTGGCCCCGGGCCTGGAGAACACCACCTATGCCAAGGCCCAGGCCGTGTTCATGCTGCCGGGCAAGGCGACCTATGTGTTCAGCCCGATCTACCTGCGCATGACCGAGCCCGTACCGGGCAAGGACATGCAAGGCAACCCGGTCAATGTCAGCAGCAAGACTTTCGGCTGGGAGTATGACAACATCGTCACCGTGCCGGTCTACAAGAACTTCAGCTATCAGTTCATATTCGCCGCCATCTTTCCCGGCAAATGGATGAAGGCCCGCGGCTATGAAGATATGGGCTACGGCATCCGCTCCCAGCTCGAGGTTGTTTTCTAAAATCCCTGAGGCGGCGCCGGTGCGCGCCGCACAAGGAGGTATACCATGTTCGGACTGGCTGATCCCTGGATCGTGGCGGCATATCTTCTGTGCATCCTGAGCAGTCTTCTGTGCGTGTTGTACGGCTGGGCCAAGTGGAATTCGGACGGGGGAGCATCAAGCGATGAGACGGCCAAATGGGCCAAGGAAGAGGATAAGATAAGCGACACCCTTTGAGCATGAGCCAACTTGCCGGTTGATGCCGTCTGCCCGCGGGCGGGCGGCTCCGAGCTTTTCACCACCGACAAATGGGAGCGCAGGCAGATGTGGACAATCATCGCTGTCGTTTTCTATCTCATGCTCGTCGGTTACCTGGGATTCCTGGGCTATCGCAAGACCACGAACGCCAGTGATTACCTGGTCGCCGGCCGTCAGATCCATCCCTATGTCATGGCCATCTCCTACGGGGCCACGTTCATCTCCACCTCGGCCATAGTCGGTTTCGGCGGCGCGGCCGGAGTGTTCGGCATGGGGCTGCTGTGGCTCACGTTCTGCAACATCCTGGTGGGGATTTTCATCGCTTTCGTGGTGTTCGGCAACCGCACCCGGGTGATGGGCTACCATCTGGATGCCCACACGTTCCCCGAGTTCATGGGCAAGCGCTACGGCAGCCGGTTCATCCAGGTGTTCAGCGGCGCGGTCATTTTCATCGCCATGCCGCTGTACGCCGGAGTGGTGATGATCGGCGGGGTCAAGTTCATCGAGATCTACATGGGCGTCCCCTATGACGCCGCCCTGGCGATCTGCGCGGTGATAATCGCCGCCTACGTGATCGCCGGAGGGCTAAAGGGCGTGATGTACACGGATGCCGCCCAGGGCACGATCATGTTCGTGGGGATGAGCATCCTGTTCATCTTCACCTACATCTCCCTGGGCGGGTTCACCAGCGCGCACCAGGCCCTGACCGACCTGGCGGACAAAGTCCCCGAGAAACTGGCCGCCGCCGGGCACATGGGCTGGACCGCCATGCCCAGGTTCCTGTCCACCTGGTGGTGGAACCTGGTGAGCACGCTGGTCCTGGGTGTTGGGATCGGGGTGCTGGCCCAGCCGCAGCTTGTGGTGCGGTTCATGACAGTCAAGAGCAAGCGCGAGCTGAACCGGGCCGTGTTCGCCGGCGGGATTTTCATTTTCATGATGACCGGCGTGGCTTTCATCGTGGGCAGCCTGTCCAACGTGTTCTTTTTCCGCACCCAGGGGATGATTTCCATCGCCGCGGCGGGCGGCAACGCCGATGCGATAATCCCGCTGTTCATCTCGGAGGCCCTGCCCAAGTGGTTCGGGGTGCTGTTCCTGCTCACCTTGCTTTCCGCGGCCATGAGCACGCTCTCCAGCCAGTTCCACACCATGGGCACGGCGATCAGCCGCGACATTTTCCAGCAACTCACCCCGAAGACGAAAAAGGACAACACTCTGATAATCGCGCGTCTGGGGGTTCTGCTGGGGATAATCACCATAGTGATTCTGGGCGAGGTGCTCCCGGACAGCATCATCGCCCCGGGTACGGCGATTTTCTTCGGGCTCTGCGCCTCCAGTTTCCTGCCGATGTACGCCCTGGGGCTCTACTGGAAGAAAGCCACTCCGGCGGGAGCCAAGAGCGGTCTGGTGGTGGGTTTCCTGGGCAGCGTGTTCTACATCCTGTTCATCCACGCCAAGGAATCGGCGGCCCTGGGCGCCTGCCAGGCCCTGTTCGGCAAGCCGAACCTGGTGCCGTCCCTGGCCGTGGTGGACCCGATTGTAATCGTTCTGCCGATAAGCCTTCTGGTCACGGTGCTGGTGAGCCTGTTCACCCGTCAGATGGACCCGCAGCAGGTGGAGAGACTTTTCCGGCGGTAGGAAGCAGGATCGGTTGTCGCCCCTTCTTTTTTGGAAAGGGACAGAGAGTCTGAATAGTCCAACCGGCGGCCGGCCCGCCCGGCCGCCCACTGCTGAAGCACTGAACGAACGGTATTCCGGGAGTGCGGTCAAATGTCATTTTTCTTCCTCATCTTTGTGGTTATCGTATATCTGCTGGTAGTGGGCTACCTGGGTTTCCTGGGTTACCGCAAGACCAACAGCGCCACGGATTACCTTCTGGCCGGGCGCAGCACGCACCCGTTCATCATGTCGATGTCCTACGGGGCCACGTTCATCTCCACCTCGGCCATCGTGGGGTTCGGCGGCATGGCCGGGCGTTTCGGCATGGGCCTTCTGTGGCTGGTGTTCCTCAATATCTTCGTTGGAATCTTCATCGCATTTGTCTTTTTCGGCAACCGGACCCGTATGATGGGCTACCATCTGGATGCCCACACATTCCCGGAATTCATCGGCAAGCGCTACGGCAGCAAGTTCATCCAGGTCTACGGCGGAGTGCTTATTTTTCTGGCCATGCCGCTGTACGCCGGAGTGGTGTTGATCGGAGGGGCGCGCTACATCGAGATCTACATGGGGCTGCCCTACATGGTCGGGCTGTTCATTTTCACCCTGATCGTGGCGGCCTATGTGATCGCGGGCGGGTTAAAGGGCGTGCTGTACACGGATGCCCTGCAGGGGACGATCATGTTTTTCGGCATGGCGTTCCTGGGCATCTACACCTACAGCATCCTGGGTGGGTTCAGCGGGGCGCACCAGGCCCTGACCGACCTGGCGGGCAAGGTGCCGGAGAAACTGGCCGCCATGGGCCATGTGGGCTGGACCGCGATGCCCAAGGCGTTCTCGCAATGGTGGTATATTCTGGTCACCACGATCATCCTGGGCGTGGGGATCGGCGTACTGGCCCAGCCGCAGCTTGTCGTGCGGTTCATGACCGTCAAGAGCCAGCGCGAGCTGAACCGCGCCGTCCCGGTGGGTGGCCTGTTCATCCTGATGATCCCCGGTGTGGCCTATGTGGTCGGGGCGCTCTCCAATGTCTATTTCTTCCGCACTCAGGGAGTGCTGGCGGAGGAGGCGGCCGGCGGCAACGTGGACAAGATCATCCCGCTGTTCATCTCCAGCGCTCTTCCGCAGTGGTTCGGCGCGATTTTCATGCTGATTCTGCTGGCTGCGGCAATGAGCACCCTGTCCGGGCAGTTACACGCCATGGGCACGGCGATGAGCCGGGACATTTACCAGCAGCTAACTCGCAAGACGGTGAAGGACAACACGGTCAAGCTGACACGCATCTCGATCTCGATCGGGATTGTGATCGTGATGTGGCTGGGCAGCGTGCTGCCTGAAAGTATCATCGCGCGCGGCACGGCGATTTTCTTCGGGCTGTGCGCCGCGAGTTTCCTGCCGTTGTATGCGCTGGGATTGTACTGGCGGAGGGTGACTCCAGCGGCGGCCAAAGTCAGCCTGATTTTCGGTTCGCTGGGCAGCCTGCTTTACGCTCTGTTCATCCACGGCAGCGAGGCCAAGCCGCTGGGCGTGTGCCAGATGCTTTTCGGGCAGCCGGTGCTGGCCGATTTCCCGATGTCGGTGATCGACCCGATTATCGTGGTTTTCCCCTTGAACTTGCTGCTGATTGTTGTGGTCAGTCTGTTCACCACCCCGCAGGACCGTCCGTTCCTGGACAAGCTTTTCAGCCGGGACTGAGGACGCAAGCCCAAGCCAGACACGAAATAGCCGGCCCGGAAACTCTCCGGGCCGGCTATTTTTGCAGGCCAGTTCAGAGCCTCACCTCCGGGAATTTTTGCTTGAACGCCTCCAGGTCAGCCGCCAGGCGCTCTGAGGTGTTGAACAGGTACAACGGGTAGAGACGGGCGAAAGTGCGTTCCACTGTCTCCAGGATCGAATCTCCGGCAGAGGCCACCTCGGCGGCCGGCACAGTCAGACCCATGTAGTAGAACTTGCGCCGTGTCCACTGGTCGGCCAATGGGGGAAGGCCCTTGGCCCGCGACCGGGTGAAACTCTGGCCTTCGAGCCAGAACGCCTTGAAATTGTCCTGGCTTTGGGCGTAACGCTCGAAGATGTCTGGCAGGGCGGTGACATTCGCCAGAAACCGCGCGCGCCAATCCTCCATCTGCGCCCCGCGCCAGGTGCCGATATAGCAGAACTCGGAGGTGAGGCCCACGGCCAGCCCCGGCGCGGTAGTGCGTCGGTGCGCCGAGGGGAAGAACAGGATGTCGACATAGTCGCGGTAGGGGTGCTTGTCCGCACTGAAACGCGTGTCCCGGTTGATCCGTCCCAGGCAGCGCCCGCTCTTGGGCTCGGTTTCGAGCCCCGGGTCCAGGTGTGTGACAAAGGGAGTCAGCGCAACACAGACCGAGCAGAGCTGGTCCCGCACCGACTCCCAGCGCTCGCGGTTCTGCTCGAACCACTGACGGTTGTTGTTTGCTCCCAGCTCGGCCATGAACTCGAACGAGTCACGGCTTAAGCCTTGGAAGGGTGGAAAGTTCTTTTTGACCAATCCGCGTGCCTTTCATCGATATATGTGCTCGGTTTACTTTGACGTTTCCTCCGGGGCGCAGAGGCACTGTTCCGAGGCAGCTTGTGCGCCGCAGCGGCAGCACTGGTAAAGTGTGCCGGAGGGTGTTGTTTCGCTCTCAGGGACCGGGTCGCAGGGGTGCTCCCGGTGGCTGATGTTGACTATCTGCCGCATGATATGACTCCGTAAAAAGGTTGAGGCCACGGCCAGGGGGGGCCGGCGGGGGCGAAGCCCCCGGCGGCCGCGCGCGGGGAGGCTGGAGCCTGGGTGAAAGGCAGTCCATCCGCACTGACTCGACCTGCGCGATACGGCCCGTCTCCGTCCGCGCGCGGCCGCCGCCCCCGCGCCCTACGGCGCGGGGCGCCGGCCCCCTGTTTGCGCCTTTCAGTCCTCCAGCCCACGCCCACGGCTGTCGCCGCGCTCCGGGGCGCAAAGATTCGAGGCGTCGCGAGCGCCGGCCCCACAGACCGCGCAGATATAGGGGCTGGAGTAGGCCCCCGTGTCCTGGCCGGCGCCGGAGTTGTTCTCCAGGTCGTATTCGCACTGGTGCAGACGGTTCTGCTCTTCGTCACGGCTCTGACCGTTCATCGGCAACCTCCTCTATGTTTTGCGGCCGTGTCCCCGGCCGTTAACTGCAATTGAGTGTAATTATCATCCCACCCCCGTTCAACAGCCCCCCGCGGCGGATGTTGCCAAAGGTGGTATTGACCGTCGACAGTCCGGATTCTATATTACCTGAAACTACCTGACTGACGGCTCAAAATCAAGACGGAGGGGCAGCGCTTTGGACCACGACCTCAAGCCGGTGCACGAGACCGGCATCATGGCAACCTACCATCCCGACCGCTGGAGCAAGGACCTGGTGAACGCCTTCAGCGGGGCCACCGCCGGTTTCAGTATCGGAGTGGCGCTCTACACCAGCGACACTTTCGGCGAGATCCAGGTGCATGACGACCAGGAGGCCGTGTATGTGGTCTCCGGGGTGGGCGAGATTCGTATCGGCGACAAATTCTATCCGGTGGGCCCCGGCTCGGCGGCCTACATCCCCAAGGGCACACCGCACGCCACGCGGCGGACCTCGGATGAGCCGGTCAAAGTGATCTACGCCCACGGGCAGGTCTGAGGACAAAGAAAAGAGAGCCGATGAATTCAAGAGAGAGAGTGCGCACCGCGCTGGCCCACCGTGAGCCGGACCGTATGCCGATTGACCTTGGGGGCATGACCTCCACCGGGATCGCCGCCCTGGCCTATCACGAGCTGAAAAAGTATCTCGGGATCACCGGGGGCGCGGTCCGGGTGATCGATGTCGCCCAGATGCTGGCCGCGATCGAGGAGCCGGTGCTGCGCCGCCTGGGGGTGGATGTGGTCCCTCTGCCGCACCATGATGCCGGCTGGGGCTGGGATGTCTGGAACTACCGGGGAGTCAGGAGTTGGCGGCTCGAGGGCTGGCCCGAGTTCCAGGTGTCGAGTTGTCTGAATACCGAGACCGATGCGAGCGACAATATATACATTCTGAACGAGCGGGGACGGCGCGTGGCGGTCAAGCCGGCGGATGGCTTCTATTTCGACCCGCTGCCCGAGGCCCCCGGCGAGCTGCCCGCGCTGGAGGATTTCAGCCTACCGTCCTCGCTCAGCCAGGAGCAGCTCCGCTACTACGAGACCACCGCCCGCGGCCTGTACGAGAACACGGACTATGCGATCCTGGGGCCAGCCCTGGGCTATGGCCTGTTCGGGCTGAACCTGGGCGGCCTGGAGAACTGGCTCTGCGCCCTGGTCGAGCAGCCGGAGCGGGTGGGCGAGCTTCTGGACAAGGCGGTCGAGAGCAACATCGCTGTGATCAGCCAGTTCTGTGAGGTGGGCGCGCGGTATGTCGAGTCGATCATTTTCAGCGATGACCTGGGCACCCAGCACTCGCAGTGGATCAGCGAAGATCTGTTCCGCCGGGTGTTCGCCCCGCGCTACAAGCGGGTGTTCGACTGGATTCACCGGAATACGAATCTGCGTGTGTTCTTCCATTGCTGCGGCTCGATCCCGGGCCTGATCCAACCGCTCATCGAGTGCGGGGTGGATATCCTGAACCCGGTCCAGACCAGCGCGGATGGGATGGACCCGCAGTGGCTCAAGAGCACGTTCGGCGACCGCTTGACTTTCTGGGGCGGCGGCGTGGACACCCAGCACGGACTTCTTTTCAGCTCCCTGGAGGACTTGACCGCGGATGTTCGCCGTCGGGTCGGGATTTTCGCCCCCGGCGGTGGGTATGTGTTCAACCCGATCCACAACCTTCAGCCCGGCAGCGACCCGGCCAGAATAGTGGCCTGTTATGACACTGCCCGCGAGGCGGGGGTTTATCACTGAAAGCGCCGTGAGCCCTGACGGCGCCGGCTCAGCCTGGAGTGTGCCATGATGGTCAAATCGATCCGTTCTGCCCGTAAGGGAGTCAGCTGGATGCTGGAAAACCTGGAAGCCGATTTTGTGAGCCGGAAGAAAGTTTTCGGCTTGCCGCTGCTCCACATTTCGTCGAAGACCGCCCGCGGGGTGGTCGCGGTCGGGGAACGGGCCTACGGCGTGGTGGCGGTGGGCAAGCTGGCGGTGGGAGTGATTGCCACCGGAGCGGTCAGTTTGGGAGTCCTCGCCGCCGGGGCGATCTCGGTGGGCCTTGCCGCGGCCTCCGGTGCGGTGGCGCTCAGCCTGGGACGGGCCAGCGGGGCGATTGCCGCCGGCAGCCGGGCCAGCGGCGCCCTGGCCCTGGGCCGACGGGTCGAGGGGCCGATCACGTTCCGCCTGCCGGAATGTGAGCCCAAGGCCGTGATCGAGGAATACGAGGAAAAGATTTACGACTGAAAGCCGTGGCTTATTATCAATAAAATGCGGCCCTGTCCGAGCTGTTTCACCTCAGGCGGTGAACTCGAACAGGGCCGTGCTGTTTTCCAGGCAGGCGGCGGCTACGGTTTCGACAGTCTCCCCCCGTATCTGCGCGATTCGCTCCGCGGAAATGGGCAGCATCCAGGGCTCACAGCGGCTCCCCCGGTGCGGTATCGGCGCCAGGTAGGGGGCGTCGGTCTCCAAGAGCAGTCTGTCCAACGGTATACGCCGCACCACGGCCTGGTTGGAGTAGTTCCTGAAAGTAACCATCCCCCCCAGCGAGAACCAGCAGTCCAGCGCGATGAACCGCTCCAGCTCCTCCAGCGTGCCGGCGTAGCAGTGCACCATCCAGGGGGCGTGGTGGCCGCGCGCGGCGCGCTCCTCCAGGAGCGAGGCCATTTCGGGGTAGGCCTCGCGGCAGTGCAGCACCACGGGCAGGCTCAGGCTGTCGGCCAGGTCGAGCTGGGCCTCCAGGCTCTTGAGCTGGGCCTCGCGCGGGCTGTGCATGTAGTGGTAGTCGAGGCCGGTTTCGCCTATCGCCACCACGCGGCTGTCCGCGGCCAGGGAGTCGAAAAGACCAAGCATGCTGCCGGTGAAGCGCGAGGCCTCGTGCGGGTGCAGGCCCACGGTGACGCGGAGGCAGCCGTGCCGCGCCGCCTGCTCCAGGGACTTGACGCTTGTTTTGTCATCCGCGCCCACGTTGACTATGCGGGTCACCCCGGCGGCGCGGGCGCGCTCCAGCACGGCTTCCAGGTCGGGATCAAAGGCCGGGTCGTTCAGGTGGGCGTGCGTGTCGATGTATTCCAGGCTCATTCTCGCGGTGCTTTCCAAGTCCTCTCTCAAACCGGGAGTCGCAGTACACTCCAGAGGGCCAGTCAGGTTTTTCGTAGGGTCACGGCGCGCCGTGACCGAAAGACTTCAATGTTCTCTTGGTTACGGCCAAGAGAACCAGAAGCCATTGGGGGGCCGTAAACTCGCGCAGGCATCGGCTGTCTTAGCACCCACGGTGTGCACGGGACTCCTGCACGCTGCCCGCGCTGCGGGGCGACGCTGGCGCTGATTGCCCACCGGGCCTGGGTAGCCGGAGCAAGCCTCGGTGTGCCCGGTGCCGCTACTTCGCTTCCCAGGCGAGGCTCAAACATACGGCCCCCGGGCGCCCCGGCGGTCGCCCTACGGTAAAAATCCCGCTCTCACTTCACCAATTTCGACACCGCCCGGAACTGCTCCGTGCCGGCGCGCTCCAGCAGCTCGAACAGGGCCGCCTCGGTGCTCGTGATCGTGGCCCCGGCGCGGGCCATGCGCTCCAGGGCCAGCCTCCGGTTCTCCGGGTCGCGCGAGGAGACGGCATCCGCGGCCACGTGAACCCGGAAGCCGGCGGCCAGAAGGTCGTGCACGGTCTGGCTCACGCACACGTGCGCCTCCGCCCCGCAGACCAGCACTGTGCCGCGTGCCGCTGTTTTCAGGAAACCCAGGATCGCCGGCTCGCCCAGGCAGGAGAATGTGAGCTTCTCGCGCAGACAGGAATTATCCAGCAGCTCGCGCACTGACGCCACAGTGAGGCCGAGGCCCTTGGGGTACTGCTCGGTGGCCAGCACAGGAAGGCCCAGCACGCCGGCGCCCTGGACCAGGCGGCGGATATTGAGCGTCACCCGCTCGGTGTTGTCGATCACCGGCATAAGTCGCTCCTGAACGTCCACCACCAGCAGAAGGGTCCGGCGGCTGTCGAGCAGGCCGGAATGACGGGTATACTCATGTTCTGGCATGCTGAACCTCCTTCTGCCAGCCTGACAAGAGTGCGTTTCAGTCAATCTGAAAGGCCGAATATCCGGAGGATAGACCCTCCCTGGAGCAGCCGGTCAGCCGGACCGGTCCGCGCTCAGATTTCCCGTCCCGGCTGCACCACCCCGCCGCGCGGGATTATGACCACCCCCGAGCGCACGTAGAACCCGTCCCCGTCCTCATCCGGCCGTCCCTCCCACGAGCGTATCTTCGCCCCGTCGCCGATGTGGGTGTTCTTGTCGATGATCGCCCGCTCAATGGTCACCTTGCGGCCGATACCCAGCGGGATATCGCAGGGCGCGCCTTTCTCGGCTTCCAGTGAGTCTTCACGGTCGTAGTAGTCGGCCCCCAGGATCAGGCTGTCGCGGATATGCGTGCCCTCGTTGATCATCTGGCGGATGCCCACGATGCTGTGATGAATCTCGGCGCGGTCGACCACGCTGCCCTCGCACAGGATCGCCCGCTCGACCTGCCCGCCGTTGATTTTCACTCCGGGCAGGTAGCGCGGATGGGTGTAGATCGGCCATTCCTCGCGGTAGAAATCGAACGGCGGCAGCGGGTCAGTCAGCCTCAGGTTAGTGTGGTAATAGGCCTCGATGGTCCCGATGTCCTCCCAGTACCCGTCGTACACGTAGGCGAACGTGCGCTTGGAACGGACCGCCTCGGGGATCACCTCGCGCCCGAAATCGGTGTGCGAGTAGTTGTTCAGCATCTCGAGCAGGGTGCTCTTGTTGAACACGTAGATGCCCATCGAGCCCAGGTGGCGGCGCCCCGACGGGTCGATGCCGAAACTGGCGATGGTCTGCTCGCTGGATTGCATCTGGCGCTGCACGGCCGGGTCCTTGGGCTTTTCCACGAAATTGACGATCCGGGCGTTCTCATCCAGTTGCATGATCCCCATCCGGCTGACATCCTGCTCGGGCAGCGGGATCGTGCTCACCGTGACCTCGGCGTTCCGGTCGGCGTGGAACTGCAGGATGCGGCGGTAGTCCATGGAGTACAGGTGGTCCCCGGACAGGATCAGCACGTACTTGATGTTCCACTCGACTATATAATGCAGGCTCTGGCGGATCGCATCCGCGGTGCCCTGGAACCACTGGGCATTGGTCGGGGTCTGCTCGGCCGAGAGCGGCTCGACGAAACCCTCGGAGAAACGGTCGAAACGGTAGGTGGAGAAAAGGTGCCGGTGCAGGCCGGTGGAGAGAAACTGCGTGGCGACGAATATTTTCATCACATTGGAATTGATGCAGTTGGAAACCGGGATGTCGATCAGGCGGAATTTGCCTGCCAGGTTGATCGCCGGCTTGGCGCGGGCCAGGGTCAGCGGGGCGAGCCTCGTGCCGCGTCCTCCTCCGAGTATAACCGCCAGGGTGTCACGGTTCCAGACCATACAGCGGCTCCCTTCGTTTTTGATCCATCCATGCGGCGAGCAGACTGCGGTGGGTGTTATTGTTTAAATTTACTCGACGCCTCTGTCCAGTCAAGGACAGCGCGCGGCCCGCAGGCGGCCTTCCCGCGGGCTTGCTTTATCCGGCCCGCGCGGCTATTATTCGCTCCGACCCGACACGTTAGTGTGCATCTGTGACCGTTTGGCAACCCGGATGGAGCGATGGACAAGGATATTCCGCAGTGGAAAGAATTCGCCTGCGGCAGCCTCGATGCGGCCGGGGAGGTAACGTTCCGCCTTCTGGCCGGTGACGGTTCCACGCGGAGGTTTTACCGTGTGGGCGGGCTCGATCGGCCCGCGGTGCTGATGGTGAACCCCGGTCCGCCGCGGCACGACGAGCGCGGGGTGGATGAGAACGAGACCTGGGTCTACCTGGCCGGGCTGTTCCGCAGTCTGGGGGCGGGTGCGCCGGAGGTCTACAGGTTCGCGCGCGAGGCCGGTCTCATCCTGATCGAGGATCTGGGCGACCGCCTCCTTCAGCAGTCGGTGGAGGAACATGGGGCCGGCTCGGCCTGGACCGCCGCGCTCTACCGCCGCCTGCTGGACACGCTGCTCGTGCTGCAGGTCGACGGTTTCCGCCGCCTGGAGCCGGAGCGTCTTTTCAACCGCGACTACGACCCGGAGTTCATGTTCCGCTGGGAGGGGATGTACTTCGCGACCCAGTTCGCCGGACGCCTTTGCGGGCACAGCGACCCGGCCCTGGAAGGCGAACTGGCCCGCCTGGCCGCGGCGGCAGGGGAGTGGATGAATGGACAGGTCCTCATCTACCGCGATTTCCAGAGCCGCAACGTGATGCTTGGGCCCCGGGAGAGCCTGCGGCTGGTCGATTTCCAGGGGGCGCGCCCCGGGCCGCCCTCCTACGATGTGTCGAGCCTTCTGTTCGACCCCTACGTTCAGCTTGGCGACAGCCTGCGCCTGGAGCTTATCGAATACTACCACGCGGCCCTGGAGCGCCGTGACCCGGACCTGGCAGCCGAGTTCAGCGCGCAGTTCCAGTTTGTCGCCGCCCACCGCATAATGCAGGCCCTGGGGGCCTACGCCAAGCTGGCCCTGACCGACGGCAAGACCGAGTTCCTGCGCTACGCCCCGCACGGTCTGGCGGACCTGCGGCACCTGCTGGAGGGACAGGAGTTCGCCCCGTTCACCGTCCTGAGAAGGGTAGTGGCGCGCCTGGAGCCGCCGGAAATGGTTTGATTCCTAAGGGGAATTCAAACCGAGACAAAGAAGATATGACACTTGTAGGGGCGGCCCCCCGTGGCCGCCCCGCAAAGCACCATCCAGGTTTTGTTTGTCGCCGCCGAACCTAAGGAGCCTCCGCCCATGCCGAATAAGCTTGCCGCACTTTGCGCGATTTTGCTCCTGGCAGTGTCCTGCGGCCAGCCCGCGGGCCGGAGTGCAGTCCCGGCGCAGTCTGAGGCCGCCCCGGCCGGTCTACACCCGACAGTGGCCTGGGTCCTGGCCTGCCGTGCGGGCACGGGTGGGTTCGGCTGCTACCCCGGCGACAGCGCGTTCACCAGCCGCACCGGTATGGCCCTGGAAGCGCTGCAGGCGCTGGGCGCGCTGGAGGGCCTGGAGGGAAAGGACGAGCTTATCGCCTGGCTGAGGGCGCGCCAGCAGCCGGACGGCGGGTTCATCGAGGCGGCGGACTACTACCTGGGCAAGAAATTTCCCTGGGGCACGATCAGTGCCCTGGAGCCGACTTTCTGGGCCGTGCGTGCGCTGAGCCTGCTGGGTGCGATCCCCTCTGACCCCGCGGCCGCGGCTCGTTTTATCCGGGCGCGCCTGAAGCCCAACGGCGGCTACGACGCCTACGAGTATGCCTGGGGCGGCGCGCCGGAGGCCCTCTACACTACATACTGGGCTGTCGGGGCGCTCAAGGAGCTGGGGCAGGCCGTGCCCGACTCCGCCCGCACTGTGGAATGGGTGCGCGCCCAGCAGCGCACCCGCGACGGCCGCGGCGGGTTCGCCCTGAGCGATGACTTTTTCAACTTTTCCTCGGTGGCGGGCACGTATTACGGCGTGGCTGCTCTTGGCCTTCTGGGGGCCGCGCCGGAGCGCCAGTCGGCGGTGCGCGCGTTCCTGCTCAGCCGCTACGGCCAGGAGCCGGACGGTGGGTTCGAGCTGGGCCACGGGGACAACTGGAACAACTACGACCACTACTCGCGCATGCACGACACCTGGTGCGCGGTGGAGGCCCTGGCCCGGCTGGGGACGCCGCTTTCCGACAGCGACAGCTCCCGCGCCGGCCGTCCGGCCACCGACTGTGCGGCCTGGATCGCGGGTTGCCAGAACCCGGATGGTGGCTTTGGGCGTTTCGGGGTGACCGATCAGACCCCGCTGCTGCCGGCCTCCGAGATGCTTCCCACCTGGGCTGCGGTGCTGGCCCTGCGGTGTCTGGGCGCGGCGGTCCCCGCTCCGGCGCACCCGGCCGCCCCAAGCCGCGAATTCACCGTCCACACCCCGGCCAACCGTCACCCGGTGGTGAACTGCGGCGACCCCTGCGAGGTGGAAGCCTACCGTCGCCTGGCCCTGCCCGTGTACGAGCATTTCCTGGCCGCCACCGGCAACCGTCTCGAGGCCCTCGGGATGCTCAACCGCTGGGCGCGGGCCGCGGTGGGCCCCGAGAACGGGGCCTGGCTCACCGGCGGGCGCGGCATCCTGATGCACGGCTGGGGCCAGTGCGGAGCGATGAGCTGGCTGCTCCAGGGCTTGCTCACCAGCATCGACTACCCAGCCCGGGCCAGTTTCGTGATCGGGGATGTCAACCTGGAGGTGCTGGTGCCGCAGGGGGCGGACAGCAGCGCGCACTGGTGCCTTCTGATCCCGTTCACCAACGAGATGCCCGACCCGGGCGTGGCTGCATCCGACGGCAGCCGCAACGGCTGGAGCGCCCTGGACCTGGCCGTGGACTACCGCCTGCGCCACGACAACCTCAACTATCCCTCGCGCATGCGCCTGGGCGACCACCTGTTCAACACGGTCCGGATCGAGACCATCGACGTGACAACGGGAAGTTGGGGAACGGAATACGTCCTGGACAGCCTGACCACCTACAGCAGTCCGGTGGTTGAAAAACTGTACCCGAATGGAAGCTACTGAGTCCCACCGGGCGGGCTTTTGCCACCCACTGACTTGACAATCGCGTCATGCACGGGAATATTGAAGGTATACTTTTCGTCCGGCAGATAATTTCCATGTTTTGAAAAGGACATTCGCTGGATGTTCAGGAGCATAATCAGGGATTTCAAGTCGATCAAGATGAACGACCCGGCGGCCAAGAACTGGGTCGAAACGATACTGTGCCACACCCCGTTCCACGCCATCCTGCTCTACCGTTTCGCGCACTGCCTGCTGCGCTGCCACATCCCGGTGCTGCCGCGTTTCATCACCGTGCTGGGGCGGTTCTGGGCCGGGGTGGAGATCCATCCCGGAGCGAAGATCGGCGACTGGTTCTTCATCGACCACGGCACCGGGGTGGTGATCGGCGAGACCGCCGAGATCGGGGAGCACTGCGTACTTTTTCATGGAGTGACCCTGGGTGGCACCGGGCATTTCACCGGTAAGCGCCACCCCACGGTGGGCAACCACGTGCTGATCGGCACCTCGGCCACGCTGCTGGGGCCGATCCGGGTGGGGGACAACGTGAAGGTGGGGGCCGAGACCGTGATAATAAACCGCGACGTGCCCTCGGACTGCACGGTGGTGGGCGCGCCGGGCGTGATTGTCAAGCGCGGCGGCTGGAAAGTGCACGAAACGCTGCCCCTGGCCCACTACCGCGAGGGCGAGGAGTGAGACGAGAAAAGTTGCGGAAAGCCACAAAAGCGAAGAGGCCGTCCTTGCCGGGCGGCCTCTTCGCTCATTATGTCAATCGCTCTACAGCAGCTTCTTGATCTGCTCCTCGAAATACTCCTTCGACTGCAAGCCCATCACCATATCCACGATATTGCCCTGACGGTCGATCACGAACGTGGTCGGGATGCCGTTGAACACCCCGTAAGCGTTGACCGCCTCCATGGTGGCCATGACCACCGGGTAGTTCACACCGTTTTTGGCCATGAAATCCTTAACCACCTGCGGGCCGCCGCGGTCCACCGAAATGCCGATCATCTGGAACCCCTTGTCCTTGTAGGCGTCGTACAGAGCGATGAAATCCGGTATCTCGCGCACACAGGGCGGGCACCAGGTGGCCCAGAAATCGACTATCACCACCTTGCCCTTGTAGTCGGCCAGGGCCAGCGGCCCGCTGCCGTCCACCTTGTCCAGGCTGAAAGCCGGGGCGGGTTTGAGGTCTGCGGCGGCGGTCTGACCGGCGGCCTGGGCCGCAGCGGGCTGCTCCTGCTTGCTGCCCGAGGCGCCGCAGGCCAGGGCCAGGGACGCCAGCAGCGCCGCAACGGCCAGTTTTCTGGCGAATGTCATCCGGATCTCCTTTGCTTATGGGAGCGTTATCTGAAAGTAATTGTTCGTCCTCTGTCAACCGAGCCTAATCAGCCCGGGGAACCACTGTATTAAGTATTGACTGAGGATGGCGAACATGTCAAGTGCGATCAGGACGCCGATGGCGATGAGGAACAGCCCCGCGGCCAGTTCCACGGTGCGCATGTGGCGGCGCAGGCGGCGGTAGAAACCGAAGAAGCCGTTGATCGCCAGGCCGGTGGCGATAAAGGGCAGGCCCAGGCCCAGCGAGTAGACCGCCAGCAGGGTCATCCCCTGGCCCACTCCGCCCTGCTGCGCGGCCAGGGCCAGGATTGCGCCCAGGATCGGGCCGATGCAGGGGGTCCAGCCGAAAGCGAACGCCGCTCCCACCAGGAACACGCTCAGCGCGCCCAGCGGGTTTTCCCGCACCTGGATGCGTTTCTCGTACTCCAGGAACCCGAGCCGGAACACGCCGGTCATGTGCAGGCCCAGGATGATGATCAGGCCGCCGGCCACCCGGTTGAACCAGACCCGGTTGGTGAACAGGATACGGCTGATGAACGAGGCCCCGGCCCCCAGAAGAATGAACACGGTGGAGAAACCGAGCACGAAGACCAGGGTCTGGAGGAACACCCGCAGGAGCCTTTTCCGGCGGGCCACGCTGTCCTGCAGCTCCTCCACGCTCAGGCCGGTGATGAACGAGATGTAGGCTGGGATGAGCGGCAGCACGCAGGGGCTGATGAACGAGAACAATCCGGCGGAGAAGGCGGTCAGGATGGAGACGCTTTCCATGTGGCTGGCTCCCGTCTTCAGGGTTGGCTGCCGGCGGCGAGCCGGACAGCGCGGTGTCAGACCGGGTGCTTGCGGCTGAAAACTCTTTCAGCGATCGATTTGCCGCCCTGCGCCAGGTCGTCGATCAACGAATAAAGGGTCGGGGTGATGACCAGGGTGAGGAAAGTGGAGGTGGTCATGCCGCCCAGGATCGCCAGGCCCACCGGACCCCACATGGCGGCGCGGCCCTCGGCCGGCCCGAAGATGCCGGGCGCCAGCAGAGGGGCGCACATCGGCAGCAGCGACAGCACCGTGGTCATGGCGGTCATAAGTATCGGGCGCAGGCGTTTCTGCACGGCCAGGATGATCGCGTCCCGCCGCGCCAGGCCCTGGCTGCGCAACTGGTTGATGTAGTCGACCAGGATGATGCCGTTGTTGACCACCAGGCCGCAGACGATGATGATCCCGATGTAGGAGATGCCTCCCAGGTTGGTTTTGGTGGCGACAAAGATCAGCGCCACCCCGATCATGGCGAACGGCACCGAGAGCAGGATCGTGAACGGATGGATGAAGGACTCGAACAGCGCGGCCAGCAGGATGTAGATCATCACCAGCGAGAGGATGATCGCAAAGCGCGAGTCCTGCTCGGTCTCCACCATGCTCTGGTAGTTGCGGCCCAGGCTCCAGTAGTAGCCGGGGGCCATTTTCAGGCCGGCCATGCGTTTCATGACTTCGTTGCTCAGGCTGTAGAGCCCGCCGCCGCCACGTATCGGCACATAGACCTCGACCGTGTACAGGCGGTCGTTCTTTTCGATGTTCCGCGGTCCGCGCCCCAGCTCGACGGTGGCCAGGTTTTTCAGGTCGCGCATCTGGCCGCCGGGGCCGTAAAGCTCCAGAGTCTCCAGGCGCTCCAGGTTGAGACGGTCTTTCTCGTCCAGGCGCATGTTGATGTTGATCTCGCGCTCGGCCGCCTTGTACCGTCCGGCCGGGCGGTTGCCGAGCTGGGAGCTCAGGGTCATCGCCACCTGCTGGGTGCTGATGCCGCTGGTGGCGGCACGGTCGCGGTCCACCATCACCCGCACCTCCTGCTCGCCGCGCTCGGTGCTCAGGTCGATGTTGTCCACTCCCGGGATGTCGCTCAGCAGGCGGCGCACGTTCTCGGCGTAAGTCTGCAGCAGTTCCATGCGCTCGCCGCTCAGGTCTATCTCGAGCACGTCGCCGTCGCTGCCGCCACGGTGGCCGTAGCGGTAGGTGAACCCGGGGCGCTCTGGCAGCAGCGACTGGACCGCTTTTTCCAGCTCGGCGGTGGTGCGGCTGCCCTTTGTCGCATCCTTGAAATAAATCTGGAAACTGCCGTCGTTGCGCCGTCCCATGCTCAGGTTGTTGCTCACCGAGGCGATCTCCAGCTGGTCCTTGCGTGCCAGAAGGTCGGCCTCGATGCCTTTCATCACCTTGGAGGCCTGTTCCATCGTGTAGTTGTGGCTCACCTCGACATCGATGAACATGCGCCGCTCCGGGCTGTACTGCTGGCCCTCCTTATCGATCATCCCATAGAGCTTGACAATGCCCGCCAGAATGCCCACCACCACCAGGATGGTAAGCATACGGTGATGCAGGGCGCGGGTGACCAGCCAGGAGAAAAACCCGTTCAGCCTGGGGAACGTGCGCTCTTTGCCCGGGTCCAGCTTTTTCACCACCCGGGCCGACAGCAGCGGCACCACGGTGAAAGCCACGAACAGGCTGGCCAGCGAGACCACGCAGAACACAACCCCGAAATCGCGCATGAACCGCATCATCCCGCGCCCGCCGGCCAGGAAGATGAGCGGCAGAAACACGATGATGTTGGTCAGGATCGAGGCCATCACAGCCAGGCCCATCTCGCTCGATCCCTGGATGGCCGCCTCGATCGGACCGATGTCCTTTTTTTCGCTTCGGATGCGGAAAATGTTCTCCAGCACCACGATAGCCGGGTCGACCACGATGCCGATCGCGTAGATCAGCCCCATCATCGAGATGATGTTCAGGGTCAGCTCGCTGTTGAACGGCGCCATGCGCGAAAGGTACATGAAGAAAAACGTGCAGATGATCGAGACCGGGATGGAGATGGAAATGACCATCGTGTTGCGCACGTTGCCCAGGAAAAACAGCAGCACGGCGATGGCCAGGGCCGCCCCCATCAGGCCCGCGCTTTTCAGGCTGTCGATGCTGCTGACAATGGCCTCGGACTGATCCCAGTAGATCTGGTAGTCCAGTGCGGCGTAGCGCGGGTCGGTCTTGATCTGGTCGAGGGTGGCGATCACCCGCTTGTTTACGTCGATGATGTTGGCGTTGGAGGTCTTGCGGATCGCCATCGACACGGCGTCCTGGGCGTTCAGGCGCGAGAACCAGCGCATCTCCGGGAAATCGTAGCGCACGTTGGCCACCTGCTCCAGGCGCAGGCCGCGCGAGTTGAGCGGCAGCTGTGCGATCTCGTCGATGGAGCGGAACTGCCCGATGGCGCGCAGGTTGTAGCGCCGTCCCCCGCTGACCACGTTGCCGGCCGGAACGTTGGTGTTGCCGTCGCGCACCGCTCCGGTGAGCTCGCGGGCGTCGATCCGGGCCGCACGCATCATGTCCATGTCCAGATCGATCCAGATGCCTTTCTGCTTGAGGCCGTTGACCTCCACGTTGGCCACACCCTCCACCGCGAGCAGGCGCTTTTCTACCACCTCGGTGATCACCTGCTCCAGCAGGTTGGGGTCGCCTTTCCAGACCAGGCCGAAATTGAGGATCGGCCAGTCGGTGGTCTGCCAGCGGTAAATACGGGGCGGGTCGAGCAGGTCATTCGGCAGGTCGGGCATCACGCGGTCGATCCGGTCGCGCACCTCCATGGAGACCATGTCCATGTCGTGGCCCTCCTCGAACTCCAGCCGGACCGAGGAGTTGCTGGCCGAGCTGTTCGACATCATCGACTTGAGGCCCGGGACCGTGCCCATGATCTCCTCGATCGGACGGGTGATCAGGCGCTCGATCTCCTCGGGGTTGGAACCCTGGTAGGAGGTGTAGATACGCAGGTTGGGACGGTTGACATCCGGCAGGAAAACGAGCGGGATGCGGTTTACGCTGAGCAGCCCGAGCACCACGATGCTCAGGATCATCATGCTGGTGGTGACCGGCCGGTTGACGGCGAATTCGGACAGTTTCATATTGTTAACCGGCCTTTACCGGTTGGAACAGGCTGAATAATCCATTAACGCGCCCGGCTCACTGCCCCGCGGCAGGCTCGGAGGGGCGGAAGTCACGGCTGCGCTGCTCGGCCCCGCTGGACAGCTTGACCGGCGTGCCCTCGCTCAGGTTCTCCTGGCCGATCAGCACCACTTTTTCCCCCGGAGTCAGGCCGGAGAGCACCTCGAGGGTGTCGCCCTGCTGGATGCCGATTTCGACCGGACGGCGGTGCACGTGCAGCGAGTCATCCACTACGAACACCTCGGGCGTGTCGCTGTCCGGCAGCAGGGCCTTGCGGCTGATCACCATCACGTCCGGGTGGGTCTCGGTGAGGATGAACACCGAGCAGAACATCCCCGGCTTGAGCTCGTCATAGCCCTCGGTCAGGTGGACTGTCACCTTGATCGTCCCGGTGGTCGGGTCGACCACGGGCGAGATCATCTCCACCTCGCCGGCGAACCGTCGGCCCGGGATCATCTCGCTCTCCACCTCCACGTGGTCGCCCACGTTGATCCGGGCCATCTCTTTTTCCGGCACGTAGACCCGGGCCAGCAGCTTGCTCATGTCGGCCATGTTGAACAGGATCATGTTGGTGCGGATCATACTGCCCACTTCGATAAAACGCTTGGTGACCATGCCGTTGAAAGGAGCGGTGATCGTGGCGTAGCGCAGGTTGAGTTCGGCGCGCTCGTAGCGTGTGCTGGCGGTCTCGTACTGGTAGCGGCTGTTGTCGACCACCTCACGGCTGGTCAGCTCCTTCTGCATCATCAGGGTGTCGCGGGCGTAGGTGCTGCGCGCGTTGTCCAGCTGGGCGCGGGCCTCGTCCAGGGCCAGCTTGAGCTGGTCGCGGTCCAGGCTGGCCAGCACCTGGTCACGCCGCACGATGTCACCCTCCTCCACGTTCAGGCTGACCAGTTGCGCCTCGACCCGGGCCACGATATCGACCACGCGCAGGGCCTCCAGATGGGCATTGCCGAACACGTAGCTCGCCAACTCGGTGCGCCAGGGAGTGGCCGCTTCCACGGGTACGGCCTCCTGGACCCCGGCTGCATCCCCGAGGGTCTGACGGCCGAACTGTCCGGCGCGCGGAGCTTTGTCGGCCGGACCGGTCTCCCCCTCCGCTTTCTTGGAGCAGGCGGCGAAAACGCTCAGGGCGGCCAGCACCGCCAGAAGGATCAACGCTGTTTTTCGGTTTGTTCTCGTTCTCAAGACCATCGCCTCTGTTTATCCGTTGTCTGCCGTCCACGGGGACCGGCCCGTGCGCCGTCATTCTCAGTGTAATAACACCGCCGACAGCGACACGGTTACAACTAAGGGGCCCCCGCATTTGTCCTGCCTCAGAAATGCTCCTCTATGTAAGCCACCGCGGTGTCCAGGTCTTTCAGTATCTTGGTGCAGAAACGCACCATCCAGGGATTGCAGTCCTGGAAGGAGAAAGGGCTGAAAGCGATGACGAAGCGGCCCAGATCATGCGAGGCGTAGAACACCTCCATCGCCGTGCCCATCGAGGGCTTGCAGTAGTTTACCAGTACGATGTCGCTGTCGGCTATGTCCTGCAGGTCGAAACTGACTATCTCGTTGGCGCTGTCCACCTCGCGGTCCTTGAAATTGCGCCGCAGCGGGTCGAGCAGGGTGAAACGCGGGCTGAACAGCTCCTTGGACCGCTCGCGCCAGGTGACGCTCTCCTCGGGGGAAGCATCCATGATCGGGCCGCACAGGTAGACCGTGCGCTTTTTTTTCTGCTGGGTGGCCATCGTTCGCGCCAAGACCTTCCCTCGATGATTGTTCTCTGACTGTAGAAAAAAATGTAGACAATTAATTTACATGAAAAACGATTGCCCGTGCAACCAAAACCGGGTTGCCCGCCCCGGGTTGGAATGACCATAATTCATTCCAAAAAAAGCAAAAAGGGGCACGGACCACCATGCCCCTTTTCGGAATCTGTTTCAGCGCAGGCCTGCAATCACATCTTCACGGTCACCGCCAGGATCAGCACACCGTCACCCTGGCTCGGGCCCCCGAGCAGGAACATCCCGCCGTCGGCCACCCGGGTCACCATCTCGATGGATTTCTCCTTCGAGTCGCGCGGGGACAGTTTCACCTTCAGCCGGATCTTGCCGTTGTCCTCCACACCCTCGGCCGTGAGGGTGAGCTTGTTCTCGCCCAGAAGGGTCAGGTCGCTCGGCTGGGAGAAGACCGTGCTGAGCTGGTAGGAGTTGCTCAGGCGGTAGGTGGTGTAGTTCAGCTTGTCGAGGTCCTTTTTCAGGGCTTTCAGCTCGTTGTCCAGGCCTTGGCCCGACTTGTCGGCCAGGATTTCGAGGACCGTGATCCGGCAGCGGTTCGGCTCCTGGGCGGTCAGGGGAGCGGCGGGGGCCAGAATGAGCATGAGCAGGACAGCAATCGTCAAGAGCGGGCGCAGCAGACCGTTGGGCATGGTTTTCAACATTTAGGACCGCTCCTGGAGTAGGTGAGGGGAGGCTCAATTGCCGGAATCGTTGACCCAGACAATGGTATGGGTGTCATCGGAATCCGGGCTCAAGACCATGAAACTGGAATAGGTGCAATCGATCGATTCGACCTCTGCCTCGGCGCTGACCGCCTGGCGCGAGGGCATGAGCAACATGGCCGCCACCGCGGCGGCCACCGCCGCGGCCGAGAGCCAGGGCAGGCGGCGGCGGTAGAAAGGCCTCGCGGGCGTGGCAATCCCGCGGCTGACCGCCTCCCAGTTGCGCCGCACTGTAAGCTCATCCGGACGGCCCTGCGCGGCGTAATCCCGCAGCAGGCCCCCCAGGCGGAGGTAGCGCTCCAGATTCGCGGCCTGCTCGGGCTGTTCGGCCAGGGCGGCCTCCACCCGGGCACGCAGGCCCTCTTCCAGCTCCCCGTCACAGTAGCGCTGGATCAGCTCATCGGTCAGTTCAAAACGCGGCTCGTTCACGGCTTTTACCCCTCACAATCGTATTACAGACACCGCCGGAGTGCAACTGCTGCCTGAAACCGGACCCCGGGGCCCCGGCTTTCAGTCCAGCGCCCCGGAACGCTGGAGTACTTCGGCCAGGCGACGGCGGGCGTAGAACAGACGGCTCATCACCGTGCCCAGCTCTATTCCCACCGTGTCGGCTATCTCCTGGTAATTGAGGCCCTGCATCTCGCGCAGCACGAGCACCTGACGGTGTTCCTCGCTAAGTGACTGCATGGCCTGGCTGATTATCCCGGCCAGCTCCTTGCGGTAGAGGCTTTCCTCGGGCCCCTCCTCGGCCGGGGTCGGCACCTGGAGGGCCGGACGGTCCGGGTTGTCGTCATCCAACTCCAGCGATTCCCGCTTGCGCAGACGGACTTTCTTGCGGCGGAAATCGGTGGTGGTGTTGAGCGCCACCCGGTAGAGCCAGGTGTAGAACGAACTGCGGCCGCCGAAACCGGACAGCGAACGGAACGCCCGGATGAACACCTGCTGCACGATATCGTCGGCCTCCTCCGGACGTCCGACCAGCGAGAGGATCAGGCTGCGCACCTTGGCCTGGTAACGGTCGTACAGCCGCCGGAACGCCTCCTGCGAGCCGTCCAGGGCCTCGGCCACCAAGGCGCCGTCCTCACTTTCCTGCCTCCGGATACTGATATCCTTCACCGTACACCTATCGATCAGTTAGACGCCGGTCGGCGCGGTCTATTCAAGCCGGGCGGAGAAAAATTCGTTGCTCCGTCCGGGATTAAGCTCGGGTCGACTGCACGGCCTGCCCCGGTGTCACTCGTCGATTTTCTTGCGGGCCTTTTTCCCGAAATCGGTGCTCGGGAAACTGGCAGCCACTTTCTTGTACAGCTCGGCGGCCAGACCTTCGTCTTTCAGCTTGCCCTGGCTCAGCTCCGCGGCGCGGAACAGGTACTCGGCGGTCACCGGCGAGTCGGGGAAAAGCTCGTCCAGGCGACGGTAGGCATCCACCGCGTCCCGGTAGTTCTTCCGGGTTTCCTGGATGTCGCCGATCCGGATCAGCGCCTCGGCCGCGCGCGGGTCGGCCGGGTACTCATCCACGGTGCGGTTGTACGAGGCGATGGCCTTGTCCGGGTTGGCCAGGTACTGCACGTAGATTTTCCCGACCCGGGCGTAGCACTCGGCCTTGATCTCGGCGAACGGATATTTGAGGACCGTCTCCTCCAGGCGGGTGATCGCCTGGCCGTAGTTCTTTTCCGACTCCTCCACCTCGGCCAGGTAGATCGAGGCCCGTCCGGCCTCCAGGCTGGCCGGGTACTTGTCCAGCAGGTCGCCCCAACAGTTCCGGGCCATGCCGTTGTCTTTCAGGTCGCGGAAATAGACCTCGCCGGTGCGCAGCAGCGCCAGGGGGAGGTTGGCGCCGAGCGGGGCGACCAGCGCCGCCGTGGCGTAGGACAGGATAGCGCTGTTGAAATCGTCCTGGAGGCGGAACATGTCGCCGCGGAATATCAACACCCGGTCGGCCTCGTAGTTGTAGCCGGCGTGGTAGAGGTACTGCACGCACTCGTCGATCGTGTAGCGGGTCAGCGAGCCCACCTTTGAATCGGCCAGGAGCTGGAGGAAGTCGAAATAGCCGCGCTCGCCGCCGCCGGTGCGCGCCGGCTCCTCGGTCAGGCGCAGGGCCTGTGTTTTAAGCAGCTTGAGGTTCTCGTCCGAGAACAGGGCGGTGATCCCGCGTTTCTGCTCCGTGCTCAGCCGCCGGATATGGGCGATCACCTCCGGCGTGCGCGGGCTGGCCGGGTAGAGGTAGAGTATTTTCAGGAAAGAGACCAGGGCCTTGTCGGGCTGGTTGTTCTGGTCGAACAGCACGCCCAGCATGTAGACTGCACTGTCGCCTTTGGCCGACTGCGGGAACAGGCGCTCGAACAGCAGCAGCTCCTCGGGCAGGGCCTTGGCGTAGTTGTCGCGGGCCAGGTCGAACTTGGTGCGCAACAGGTTGAAATAACCCGTTTCATCGGGTGTGGCTGCCGCGAGTGTACCGAACGACTGGACGAACAGGAACAGGAGGGCGAAAACGGTGAAGCCGTGTGTGTTGAATTTTCCCCAGCGGGGAGCCATCAGTCCTCCTTTGGCAGCGGTATGTTCCGGCGGGAGCCGCCGGGAGAGAGTTCCTCGCTGACAGCGGCCGGGGGCGCTCCGTAGGGCAGGTGGATCGTGAAAGCCGAGCCCTGGCCCGGAGTGCTTTGTACAGTGATATCCCCGTGCAGAAAAGTGGTCAGTTTGCGCGCGATTGTCAAGCCCAGGCCGGTGCCGCCGTAACGTCGGCTCAGCGACCCGTCCCCCTGGCGGAAAGCCTCGAAGATGAAGGGCAGGTCTTTTTCCGCGATGCCGATCCCGGTGTCGCTGACCCGTATCCACCACCCGTCCACCTTCTGCCCGGTCTCCAGGCGCACCGCGCCCTGGTCGGTGAACTTGACCGCGTTGTCCAGGATGCCCAGCAGCAACTGCTTGAGCACTGTCGGGTCGGTGACCTGGCGCACCGGGCCGGCCGAGTTGTCACATTCGAGCGCCAGGCCCTTGTGGCGGGCCAACGGCTCCATTACCGCCAGTGACTCTTGCAGTAATGCATTGACCGACACCTCTTTCAGGTCCAGCCGCACGGTCTCGAACTCGATGCGCGAAAAGTCGAGCAGCTTGTTGATCTGGTCCAGCAGGTTGCGGCCGTTGTTGTCGATGATCTGGATGCTCTTGGCCTGGCGCGGGTTCAACTCGCCCTGGCGGCCCTCGCTCAGAAGGCGGCAGAAACCGAGGATCGAGTTGAGCGGGGTTTTGAGTTCGTGGCTGACCGAGGCCAGGAACTCGTCCTTGTGACGGCCGGCCTCCTCCAGCTCGATCTTGTTGCGGAAAAGCTGCTCGTTGATCGCCTGGAGCGAACGGGTGCGCACGCGCACTTTCTCCTCCAGCTCGGAGGCGGTGCGCTCCACCCGCCGCCGGGCCTCGATGATCGAGGGTATCCAGAGGAAAAAGCCGTAGGCCAGGCAGAAATAGCCTAACAGGTCGAAGAACATGTTCTGCATGAAATTGAGCGCCGAGGGGCTGAGACGGGCGAAATAGCTGGCCGTTGAGGGCAGGAGCGACATTAGCTCGACCAGAGAGCCGAGGAACACGAGCAGGAACCCGCTGAGCAGAGACACCCAGCCCCGGCCGCGTATCTCGGGGTGGCGCAGGCCGTTGGCGCTCAGGAACCCCAGCACGATCAGCATCAGGGCCACCCGGATGAAAATCAGGGTGGTGGGTGACTGCAGGATCGACAGGAACAGGTCGGTGATGATCAGGATGTTGAGGATGATCATCAGCAGGAACAGGAAATTGATCGCCCCGTCCTCGCCCTCGCTCGGCCGCTGCCGCTGGTTCATCCGCACCCCTCGAGTCACCGGTTAACGGCCCACGGCTGGAAAAACAGCGCCGTAGCCTCAAATAATAATAAGACCCCTCGGGGCTATAAGCCAGTGTTTGAGGCTCCGGCTGAGGGGCGGACGTTGATTTTCAGGCGTGGGATGAGTATGATGAAGAGGCGTGGCCCTCAAATTTATATACCCTGAAGACCAGGAAAGCGGGAAAGATGAAAAACTCCAGCCGCATGACCCGCGCCATCATCCTCGGCCTTCTGGCCGAGGGCCAGATGCACGGCTACGAGATCCGCAAGCGCCTGACCGATGAGCTGGGCGAGCGCGCCGACCTGAATTTCGGCTCGATCTACTACGGCCTGAAAAAGTTTGTCGCCCAGGGCTGGCTGGAGCACATCCGGGACGAGGCGGTGGACGGCAACCCGGAGCGCTCGATCTACCGTCTGACCCGCGCCGGCCGCGCCGAGCTGGCGCGCCAGGTGGAGGCCCTTCTGACCGACACCTCCAACAGCCTCCAGCCGCTGGAAACCGGGCTCAATTTCATCTCCAGCCTTCCTGCGGGACGGGCCGCGCAGGTGCTGTCGGCGCGCTACGCCGCGCTCAAGGCGGGCTACGAGGCCGAGCTGGCCGCCGAGCCGCCCGCGGGCGAACCGCTTCTGGACCGTCTCATCCGCGAGTACCGTCTTTACCAACTGGGAGCCGAGGTGCTCTGGCTGAAAAACAGCCTGCCGGATATTCAGTCCGCCGCGCCGGAGGCGTTCTCGCGGACGAAAAGCTCCAGACGCTCGTAGTAGGCGCGTCCCAGCACGTAGTGGGCATCCAGGTGCCCGCCCCCGTGCACCCTCCAGAGCCGCCCCTGCCGTGCCGCGCGCGCGAGTCTTTCCCCAAGAGCGAACGGCACAACCGTATCCTCTGTCCCGTGGATCAGCAGCACCGGAATGTCGAGGCCGGCCAGGGGACGCTCCACCTCCCAGCGGTATTTCATCAGCCACCCCACCGGCAGGAACCCGAAGATCATTTTCGCCATGTCCGCCCCGCGGGTGAAAGCCCCCTCCAGGACCAGCGCCCGCACCGGGCGGCAGGACGCCAGGTGCACGGCGGGCGCTCCGCCCAGCGAGCGTCCGAACGGCACGATCCGCCCCGGGTCGAGGCCTTTTTCAGCAGTCAGCCATGTCCACACGGTCAGGGCGTCCTCTTGGAAACCTTTCTCCGAGGGCTGTCCCCCCGAGCGCCCGTAGCCCCGGTAATCGAAAAGCAGAACGCCCATGCCGTCCCGGACGAACGGGGCGGCCCACTCCAGGCGGTGCGCGATGTTGCCCGCGTTGCCGTGGAACACCAGCAGCACCGGCGCGGCACTGTCAGCCGGCGGGAAATACCAGCCGTGCAGGCTGTCGCCCTGGCCGCCCGAGGGAATGAGCATCTCCTCGGCGCTCAGGCCGAAATCCCCGGGCACGGCCTCCGTCTCGCGCGAGGGGTGGAAAGTCAGACTGTCCTCGGCCAGGCGCAACAGGAGCGCGAACAGGGCGAGCGCGGCCGCGAGCGAGGCGGCGAATAGGGGCAGGTGCTTTAGAAAGCTCAAATTTTTCCTCCACGAATCACGACTGCGGGAAGCGGCTATCCCCCGGCTTCTCTTGACAACTCCCGCTGTAATGTAATATGATTACGCCGCTGTGTCCAACCTTGGAGGCTGGCCTTGCCCGGACGGTTGATTGCTTTTCTGCTCGTTCTCTCTCTTCTCTGCGCCTGCTCCGTCGGCCCGAAGCCCGCGCAGCCGCAGGCCGCGGCGCCGAATACCGCCGCGCCGGCCCAGGCCGCAGCGCAAGACAACGCAGCCACCACAGCCGAAGACACCGCTGCGGTTCATACGGCATATCCTCATGCCGACCCTGAAAAACAAGCCAGAGAGAGTTACCTGTCCAGA
>JAJFUG010000050.1 GCA_021372515.1 bacterium | reverse complement strand
GTTGCAGCGGCGGCGCTGCCGCGAATCGCCGCCGCGCCACGGAGCTTTGACAGGCTGTTTCGTTTTGCATGCGACTGCACGCTGCCTTTGCGGGAGGCTCAGACATGCGCGGCCCCCAAAGGCAACCATGGCGGCCCGGGTGGCCGCCTCTGCGGCATAACGCGAAAAGGCCGGCCCCTGCGTTCAGGGACCGGCCTTTTCGTTTTCAACTTATCTCAAGCTCGATCAGCGGGCGGGCTCGAACACGGCCACGTAGCCGCCGCCCGGGGCCAGGTTGATCTTGAGGGTCTGGGTCCCGGCGATCTGCTGCTCGCTGGTGGCAACTTCCTCGGGGTTGGCCGCGGCCTTGGCCCCATCCGCCCAGACTTTCATGGTCCAGTTGCCGCTGCCCAGGAAATCGCTCAGCGGGACCTCGATCTCGCGGGCATCCCAGTCGGTCATGGCGCCCAGGTACCAGAGGTCGCCTTTCTTGCGGGCCAGAACTATATAGTTGGCGATCTCGCCCTGCACGAACTTGGTCGCATCCCAGGTGGTCGGGACCTGCGAGATGAAATCCATCCCGGCGGCCTTGTTGGCGTTGACCGGGGCATCGGCCATCACCTGCAGCGGGGACTCGTAGACCACGAACATGGCCAACTGGTGGCAGCGGGTGCCCATGCTCATCGGGTCGATGTCCTGCGGCTTGAAACCTTTCTGCGTGGCGTTGTTGAATGCGCCCGGGGTGTAATCCATCGGGCCGACCAGCATGCGGGTGTAGGGGATCGTGACATCGTGCTCGGGGTCGGCGTTGGTGCTCCACTTGTCGTACTCCAGGCCCAGGACCGCCTCGCGGGTGATCAGGTTGGGCCAGGTGCGGCGCATGCCGGTGGGCTTGTAGGCGCCGTGGAAATCGACCAGCAGGTGGTGCTCGGCGGCCAGGGCCACCACGTCCTGGTAGAACTTCACCATCTCGGCGTCATCGCGTTCCATGTAGTCGATCTTGACACCGGCCACGCCCCAGCTCTCGTATAGCGGGAAAGCTTTGTCCATCTGCTTCTTGACATTTTCCCAGTTGAGCCAGAGGAGGATTTTCACACCCTTGCCGGCGGCGTACTTGACCAGCTCGGGGATATCCACGCCCGGCACCCCGACCGCGGTGATATCCGCCTCGGGATCGTGGTCCATGCCGTACCAGCCGGCGTCGACCAGGAAATACTCGAACTTCTGGTCGGAGGCGAAATCGACATACTGCTTATAGGTGTCGTTGCTGAAATTACCCTGCGTGGGCTTGGCGTTGCGCTTGCCGCTGTCCACCAGACGGCCGCTCCACCAGTCCCAGGCGGCCTTGCCCGGCTTGATCCAGGAGACATCCTGCACCTTGGAGGGCTCGCTGAGGCAGAGGACCAGGTTAGACTCGATCAGCTTGCCCGGGGTGTCGGCGATCATCACCACGCGCCAGGGTGACTTGAACGGCACCTGGCCCGTGAGCTTAACCTCTTTCTCGCCCGGCATCGGCACGAGCACGCTGACCAGGGTGTTGTCCATGTCGCGCGAGCCGGCCACATACTGGGCCGGGTAGTTCTCGAGCGCCGCCTCGGTGACACAGACCGCCGGGCCGCCCTCGAACAGGGCCACGAACGGCAGAACGGCGGTGCTGTCGCGGGAGACGCCGGAAACCTTGGTCGCTCCGTAGTGGAATTCATAGCTCTGGTTGAACCCGGTGACGAACCCGGCATACAGGGTCACGTCCTCGGGGAACACGTAGCTGGTCATCTCGTTGGTCAGGGTGAAATCCTTCAGGAAACCCTTGTGCCCGGCCGAGGGGATCGAGATATGCGGCTCCTGCTCCGGGAACTCGTAGCGGAAAGCCAAGCCCTCGTTGTAGGCGCGGAAAATCAGGTTGAAAGTCTTGGCCGGGATGATCTTCTCACGCAGGGAGATCACCACCTCGTTATACTCCGCGCTGACCGAGGACTGCTTGCTCAGCGGGGTGTCAAACTGGTCGGCGCCCTTGGATTCCTTGACATCCATGATGAGGATGTTGCTCATCACCAGGCCCGCCTCGCCGAAATTCACGCCCAGAGAGGACTCTTTAAGGAGTTGCTTCCCGCCGTAGTACACGCTGTAGTACATGTTCTGCCCGAAAGGATAGGGCTGCTCCATCTCCTTGATCTCGAAACGGGCCTCGACCTTGCCATCGGGGCTTTTCAGCGAGACCGAACTGCCTTCGTAGAACTTGCCGCAGGACAGCAACAGCAGCGTCATCAGCACCAACAGTGAAGCCGACACGTTGGCCAGGCGTTTAAACATGGAATTCCCCCTGTCCGGTTTTTAAGCAGTTGTACCGCTTTGTCTTAAGTTTAAGAGTTTCAATTTTAAGGAAGAGGATAGCATTCAAGCAGAAGCAGCAGGGGAATGCGCCATCGGCGGACCTGCCGGCAACAGACAGTGACAGGGCCACGCGACGGGCTTTCCCGAAAGGGATTATATAATTTAAACGTCTTTGAAAAGCAACATTTTAGTTTTGTGGTAAAACATATCCGGTTTAAAATATTCTCTCCACACGGGAGGGCGGTCCGGGCGCTCCTGCGCAGTGCCCCACGCCGAAGCGCCCGACGGTGAGACAGTTCCGGTTCAGCGCAGGCCGGTCACCCGCAGTTGTATCATGTAAACTTTCTCCCGGGCGGTGATGAACAACTGGTCGAACCCCGGGCCGCCGAAAGTGCAGTTGGTCGGCACGAGCGGGGTGAGGATTTTACCCAGGAGCTTGCCCGCCGGTCCGAGCACCTGCACCCCGTCACCGCAGGCCGCGTACACGCGACCCTCCCGGTCCACGCACATGCCGTCCGGGGCGCCGGGGCTGACCAGCGCGAACACGCCGCCGCTCTCGCGCAGGCTGTCGCCCTCCAGGCTGAACGAGCGGATATTGTGCGGCTCGCCGCTGTCGGCGATGTAGAGGGTTTTGCGGTCCGGGCTGAACACGATCCCGTTGGGCATGTCGAAATTGTCCACCATCACCTGGGGCTCGCTCTGTCCGGGCTTCAGGCGGAACACGTAGTTGCCGTCCTGCTCCTGGGGCCGTCCCTCCAGGCCGTAGGGCGGGTCGGTGAACCAGACCGAGCTGTCCGGCCCCACGACCGCGTCGTTGGGGCTGTTGAGCTTCTTTCCGCGGTAGGACTCACACAAGGAGCGCACCTCGCCGTCGGGGCCGGTCAGGCTGACCCGCCGGTTTCCGTGCTCGCAGGCCAGCAGGCAGCCGCCGCCCTCCAGGATCAGCCCGTTGGAGTTGCCGCTCGGCTCGCGCCACACGGTGCATGCGGTGTCGCCCTCCTGCCAGCGGTAGATCCGGTCGGCGGGGATATCGCTGAACAGCAGGCAGCCGACCGCCCCGGCAGAGTCGATCCAGACCGGCCCCTCGGTGAACTGGAATTCGCCTGGAATCTGCGTGAGGGCCGCATCCGCCGCGACCACCTTGGAGAACTCCGGGTCCAGGGCCTCAACCGCTTTCGCACCACTGTCCTGCCGGGTCGCGGCGCAACTGAAACAGAACAGTCCGAGCATTACGGCCGCAATCGCCGTTCTGGCCATTGACGCCTCCGTGAGCCAAAAGGTGAAAAATGCCGGGGAAACCGCCGCCCAAATATGAAATCGTTCCTCAGCAGTGACAAGAGAGACAATATTCTTTGCGCGGGGACGGACAAAGATACTAATATAGATTTCTCGGAAACGGGAAACAGCGCAGCCAGTAAGGCTGGGGACGCCGCGGCGCCTTTGGGACAGTCATACAACGAGGGAACGAATGAAAGTACTCCTGACCGGTGGGGCGGGCTACATCGGCTCGCACGCCAATAAGCTGCTGAACGCCAACGGCATCGAGACCGTGGTGCTGGACAACCTGTCGCGCGGCCACCTGGAGGCGGTGCGCTGGGGCCGTCTGGTCCGCGCCGACCTGCTGGATTACGAGGCCCTGGAACGTATCTTCGCCGCCGAGCGGTTCGACGCGGTGATGCATTTCGCGGCTTTCATTTTCGTGGGCGAGTCGGTGAGCCGGCCCGAGATGTACTACCACAACAACCTGGCCGGCTCGATCAACCTTCTGCGCGCCATGCGCGCCCATGACGTGGGCCGGTTCATTTTCTCCAGCACCGCGGCGGTTTACGGCATGCCGCAGACCACACCCATCGCCGAGGAGCACCCTCTGGGGCCGATCAACCCCTACGGCTGGAGCAAGTTCATGATCGAGCGCGTGCTGTCCGATTTCGGCGCGGCCTATGGTCTGCGCTCGGTGGTGTTCCGCTATTTCAACGCCGCCGGGGCCGACCCAGACTGCGAGACCGGCGAGCACCACGACCCGGAAAACCACCTGGTGCCCCTGGTGCTCAAGGCGATCCTCGACCCGGCCCGCGAGATCAGCGTGTTCGGCGAGGACTACCCCACGCCGGACGGCACCGCCGTGCGCGACTACATCCACGTGCTGGACCTGGCCCAGGCGCACCTGCTGGGGCTCGAGAGCCTGATGCAGGGCAGCAAGCCCGGAGAGCCGGCCAGCCGGGTGTTCAACATCGGCAACGGTGAGGGGTTCAGCGTGCGGGAGGTTATCGATGCCGCCCGCCGGGTGACAGGTGGCGCCCCGCGGGTGACAGTCGGGCCGCGCCGGGCCGGGGACGCCTCCTCGCTCGTGGCCTCCAGCGGCAAGCTGCGCCGCGAGCTGGGCTGGAACCCGCGCTACCCGCGCCTGGAGGACATCATCGCCCACGCCTGGGAGTGGGAAAAGAAACTGAACGCTGTGAGCTGAGGTCAGTCCGTGTCCGGCAGCCTGTTCTGAGGGTCCCGGAGCGATAAGGATATAATAAAAAAGGGGCCGCCTGTCGCGACGGGCGGCCCCTTGCGTTTGGTGTAAAGCTCCAGAAGCGCTCAATCGACGCTCGAACAGGCGGTGTAGCCGCCGCCCTGGCCCCACTCGAAGATATAGACCGTCAGACGGCCGCAGGTGAAGGGAAGGACATATTTGTAGTCAGTCATCTGGCCGTCGCCGTTTCCTATGGACACCGACATGGTGCGGAAAGTCGGCGGAACGTTGGCCGGCAGCGATTCCACGCGGTACTGGTCTCCCATGATCGTATCCACTTTGCCTTCCGCCACCAGACCGTCCAGGAAAGCGTGCGTCTGTTCCGTCAGCGCCTCCATCTGGGCCGGGTCCTTGAAATCCTTGATCTGGATATTGTCCGGCTCCAGGCTGGCCTGCGGGTCGACCAGGCTGCTTTTCCCGTTGTCCGAGCAGGCCAGCGCAGCCAGCAGGGAGATGAAGAGCAGGTAAACCACAGGTTTTTTCATCGATCCTCCTGCTGCGTGGAATTTTCGGGGAGGGACCTACATTTCTATCTTATCATTGCAGAATGATTTTGTCAAGACATTGGCAACAAAAATAACTTTAATAACATTTTTAAAGTTGTACAGGAGGAGGAAAACAAAGAAGGGACACGCTGTTCTGCGTATCCCTTCTGTTCTCCAACAATGACCTGTTCCGCTTGAAAAGCGGCTGGAGGAAACGCCATTCTACTGGGTCAGGGGATTGTCGTGCTTGATCTTGGCCCAGAAAGTTGCATAGTTGAACGGCTTGTAGGTCGGGCTCTTCTCGTTGTGGCACTGCTTACAGGTTTTCTCGTCCGGAACCTTCAGGCCGGCGGCGACCGCGGCCGCCTTGTCCTTCATCACCTTGAGCGGCGAGTAGTCTTCGCCCGGGCCGTGGCAGCTTTCGCAGGTGACACCTTCCTCCTGCGCGTACTTCGGGCCTTTCATCTCGGCCGGCGCGTCGAACCCGGTCACGTGGCAGCTCAGGCAGCCCTTGTCGGTCTGCGGATCGGCCACGCCGGCTTTTTTGGCCACCGCCTTGGCCTCATCCGTGGCCAGGACAGTGAAAGCCTTGGCATGCGACGAGCCGCTCCACACGCCGTACTGGTTGCCTTTCTTTTCGGCCATGTGGCAGACCTTGCACTTGCTGGCGCCGGTGAACTTGTGCTGATAGGTCGCCGCCCCGGCCAGGCCGGTGAAAGCGAAAGTCAGCACTGCAACGCTTACTGCTGTGAGAATTCTTTTCATCTGCACCTCACGGTTTTGGGGACAGGTCGGCCGGGGAATCCGCCAATTAAACGATAACACTTCGATAAAGTTTCTGCAAACGCCCCGGCCGATCCACATCCGTCACAGCCGGTGGCTTAAGCCTTGATCAGCTGCTTGTCGAAGTCCCAGAGCACGGCGGACTGGGTCTGGATCGAGCGGTTGACCATGTGCGCAACCGCGGCGGCGCGGTGGCCGACCTCGACGCACTCGTAGGGCTGCTTGCGGCTCTGGATCGCGGCCAGCCAGCTCTTCACGTGCGCCAGGGTGGACTCGTCTCCCGGCTCGAACGGGATTTGCTCGCTCTTGGCCGCGGCCTCGCGGGCTTTGGCCGCGGTCTCATAGGCGATCAGCTTGGGATCGGCGTAGTAGGCCTGTTCCAGCTGGCTCGGCCAGGAGCGCACCACCCAGCGGTCGTCTTCCATCGGGGTTTCGGGGGTGAAAGTCAGGTTCTCGCCGATCACCAGGCTGCCCTCGGTGCCCAGCACCTGGAACCCGTCACCCGCCGAAAGGGTGTTGTTGAACGTGGTGGACATGTTGACCATGAAGCCCTCGCGGTAGGCCAGCGAGGCGTTGACCGTGTCGGCCACGTCGCGGCTGGACTTCCAGCGGTACAGTCCGCCCATGCCCATGACCATACTCGGGGCGGCCACGTTCATCACGAAATGGATCGTGGTGGCCAGGTGCACGAACAGGTCGGTGGGGATGCCGCCCGAATAGTCCTTGTAGCAGCGCCAACGGAAGAAGCGCTCGAGGTTGAACGGCTGCGCGGGGGCCGAGCCCAGGAACTGCTTCCAGTCCACGGTCTGCTCGTTGGCGTCCGGCGGGATCGGATAAATCCAGGCCCCGCCCGCGGTGTTGCGGTTGTAGTAGGCGCGGACCATGGTCACCTGGCCCAGCTTGCCGGAGGCGATGACTTCCTTGGCCTTTTTCTGGGCGTTGGTCGAGATGCCCTGGCTGCCCACCTGGAGGATACGGTCGCTGCCCTTGACCGCTTCGATCAGCTTCACGCCCTCATCCACGGTGAAAGTCAGGGGCTTTTCGATGTAGACGTCCTTGCCGGCCTGGATCGCCTCGATGGCCATCTGGATGTGCCAGTGGTCGGGGGTGGCGATCACCACGGCGTCGATGCTCTTGTCGCCCAGGATCTTGGTGTAGTCGTCATAGGCCTTGGGACGGCCGCCGCAGCGCTCGATGGCCCGCGCAACACGGCCCTTGTAGGCATCGCAGACCGCGACGATCTCGAACTGCGGGACAGTGAGCATCGCGTCCATGATCTGCTGCGGGCGCGCGCCGGTGGCGATATAGCCCACGGTGATCTTGTCCGAGGGCGCAACCGCGCCGCTTACCATGCTCGAGCGTGTCCCCAGGGCAAGAGCGCCCAGGCCCGCACCGGCGGCCCAGGCCGAATTTCTCAGAAATCCGCGCCGGCTGATGTCTTTCCCCTGCTTCGATGCCATATGACAGCCCCCTGTCTGTTTTCGGACGGCACAAAAAGACCGCCCCATAATATGGTGAATTGGACTGCGGAGTAGACCTGCCTATTCAAACGGAATTCTTGCACAAGGATGGATCGGCCCCCCTGAGTTCTCCGTCAGGACCGGGGAGGGACCGGGTGCGGGGAGCCTGCCGCGCCACGGCTGTCCGGAGAAACTGTTCGGCTGTAACCATTTACAGTTAAGGTCAGAGGTGAGTTCCAGCATAATCAGTCCCGGCGGGATTGTCAATGATTTTCCGGCTGCCCGGCGGTCCGTGGGGAGCAGGCCGGCGGGCAGCTGGCCCGCTTTTTGCCACTCAGTTCGACTGAAGCTGCGGCGCCGCAGGAAAAAGGTTTGAGACATCCGCTCAAAGTTATTATCTTTATCCAGCCGCCTTGCCGGAACTCCGGGGCAGTATGTGGGTATCGTGTGACGGCGGACAATTATCCTGATTTTCGAATTACAATCGAGCCGGTGAGGATCGATGACCTCAAAGTCAATCGTAAAGCCGGGAGCGCTGCTCCTGGCCGTGGCCTGTCTTTGTTTCGCCGGCGCCGCCCGGGCGCTGGACTTTCAATCCCTGGGTCCGTCGCCCGCTCTGGGCCGCTCCCATGTTCCGCAAGGCTCCATGCCCAACCCGGACGCCCCGGCGCTCAAGGCGTTCCTGGGCGGCGCCCCGGCCGGCACACAGCTCGCCGCAACCCAGTGGCCCCTGCACCTCAAGATCGGCGTGATCCGCGTGCAGTTCAAGCCGGACAACAACCCGCGGACCACCGGAACCGGCACCTGGGGCGACATCCCGTTCTTCACCTTCGACGCCGCGGGCAACATCGTCCAGGACAACAGCATCGACTCCAAAGCCAAATTGTATGTCCAGCGCAACCTCCTCTGGGCCAGCCAGTATTACCAGGCGGTCAGCCAGGGCAAGGTGGTGCTGGAGGTGCCCGACACGCTGACCGACATCTCGGCCATCTACACCCTGGACAAGGAAATGGCCGAGTACGGCAAGGACGACGACTACAGCCTGCGCACCTGCAACCTGGCGGTGGACGCGATCAAGGCCGCGGACGCCGAGATGGATTTCTCCAAGTATGATATGATAATGGTCTTCAGCGCCGGCTGCGGCCAGCACACGGATTTTGTCCCGGACACCCCGGACGACATCCACCCGGTCTCGATCAACCGGGCCCTGCTGGCCGAGATACTGGAAAACGGCAAGCCGGACTACCAGGGCATCGCCACGGGCGACCACAAGCCGGACGGCAGCCCGTTCTTCGTGCAGTTCATCCAGATTTTCCCCGAGACCGCGATCCAGGACTGGGACCAGCCGGGTAACAGCCAGGGCGCCCTGCAGGGCCTGCTGGGGGTGATCGTGCACGAGATCGGCCACTATTTCGGGCTGCCCGACCTGTACGACACCATGGTCGGCACGCGGCCCACGGTGGGCTTTTTCTCCCTGATGGCCACCGGGTTCTTCAACACGGTCAGCCGCATCCCGGCCCACCCGGACGCCTGGAGCAAGGTGTTCATGGGTTGGGAGGAGCCGGTCACGGTGAGCGGCAACTGGAACGACATCCGGCTCAAGGCCACCGAGCTGTGGGGCGAGGGGGTCAAGGTGATCAAGGTGCCCATCTCCTCCACCGAGTATTTCCTGCTGGAGAACCGTCTGCGGGACGAGAATTTCAACAGTAAGTTCGATTTCGACGAGCGCGGGGGGGACAATTTCTTCCCCGACCTGCTGATCGATGACTACCAGATGGACGACGGCCGCTACGCCGAGTTCGACTGGTCCATCCCCAACACCCTGGGCCCCGGGCTGCCCGAGATGTCCGCAGCCGACAGCGCCCGCCTGGGCTCGGGCATCCTGATCTGGCATATCGACGAGGAGGTGCTGCGCCGCACTTTCAACCGCGAGCTGACCCTCAACTCGGTCAACACCGAGCCGGAGCATCTGGGGATCGGGCTGGTGGAGGCGGACGGCCTGAACCATCTGCTGGAGCCGTTCCCGGCCTCCCTGGACCCGGGGTTCGGCAGCCCGTTCGATGTGTTTGGCGGGGGAGTGCCGGGGGTGAAAAGCCTGGTCCTGGGTAACCTGAACCTGGATTACGGCCCCTACACCAGCCCGCCCAGCGCCTCTTTCACCGGCCTGCCCTCCAACCTCGAAATCTCGGGCTTCCGCTCGCTGAACGTCTATCCGGGCGAGCCGTCGGTGGACAGCGTTATCGCGGTGGATGTCAAGTTCAACAGCGTGGCCTCAGGGCCGCAGATACCGCATACTTTGTCCGGCTGGCCGCGCATCCTGGGCAGCGGCAGCAACGGGTCCAGCCCGCTGGTGATCGACCTCGACCCGCGCACGCCCGGGGAGGACGTGGTGCAGGTGAGTTCGGACGGCCGGGTTTTCGTGGCCCTGGCCTCGGGCTGGGGCGGATTCGGAGCGGCGGCAGGGGATTCGGTCCCTGGTTCGCCCGCGGCAGGGGACATCGACGGCGACGGGGTGCCGGAAGTGGTGGTGGCCACCGCGCACGCCGAGGTGTTCGCCTGGCGACTGGCGGCGGATGGCAGCCTGACCAGCCTGCCCGGCTGGCCCGTGCGCCTGCCCGGCCTTAACAGCGCCACCCCGGTGCTGGCCGACCTCGACGGCGACGGTGCCCTGGAGGTGCTGCTGCCCAACCGCAACGGCTCATCCGGCTCGCAGCTTTTCGCCTTGACCGGCGCGGGCGGCCACCTGAACGGTTTCCCGGTCTCGATCGGGGCTGAGGCCGTGGCCCCGGTCGCCGTGCTGCAGGACGCCACCCTGGCCCCGAGCGCGATTTTCGTGGGCACCTTGGGCGGCAAGCTGCTGGCTTTCGACAGGCAGGGACATGAAAAGTATTCAGCCGATCTGGGTGCGCCGATAGTCTGCGCCCCTCTGGTCGGCAAGATGGGCCTGCCGGGCTCCTCGGAAGAGGCGCGGGTCTGCGCGTTCGCTGAAGATGGAAAAATCTGGAGCCTTAACGCCGCCACGGGCGAGCCGTCCGCGGGTTGGCCGGTGCTCACCGGCGGTTCCTGCCTGGCCGGCGGGGCGTTAGGCGATGTGGACGGCGACGGGCTGAACGAGCTGGTGGCGCCGGTGGATTTCCCCGACTCGCCGGAGAAGGACGGGGCCGAGCTGTACGTACTGGAGTACAACGGCGCGGGCCTGGCCGGTCACCCGCTGCACCTGAACATGGATTACTCCTATCCCGCGCCCTACATGAGCGCGCCCGCCCTGGCCGACCTGGATGGGGACGGGGCCCAGGAGATGCTGGTTTCCACCCGCGGACGTCTGGTGGCGGCCTACCGGGCGGATGGCACGGGCCGTCCGTTCGAGCGTTTCCCCACCGGCAGCGACGCGGTGCTGCCCCCTGTGCCCGCCGACCTGGACGGGGACGGTAAGCTGGACCTTCTGTGCTCGGACGCCGAGGGCTTCCTGTACGCCTGGTCCACCGGCTCAACCAAGCTTTCGCCCCAGTGGGCCGGCCTGGGTAACGGGCCGGCGCGCACGGGCCTAAGCTCGTCCGCGCAGAGGAACCCGGGCCTGCCCTCCGCGGCCACGGCCCTGAGCGAGAACACATGCTATGTCTGGCCCAACCCGCTGCGCGGTGATCGCGCCCGCGTGGTCTACCGTCTGGGCCGCGGCGATGTGAGCCGGGTGACTGTCAAGGTGCTGACCACCAGCGGTGAGACCGTGGCCGAGACCGATGGCGCCACCTCCGCCGCCGCGGGCCAGGACAATGAGGTGGTCCTGGACGCCTCGCGCTACGCCAGCGGGGTGTACCTCGTGCTGATCGAGGCCCGGAGCGAGGGAGCCGGCACCGCCCGGGTGCTGAAAAAATTCGCCGTGATACGCTGAGCCAAACCCAAACGAGGGACATCGAGTGCCGACATTCAATAAACACACGCTCCGTCCGGGAGCGGCGGTCGCGGCGCTCCTGCTGCTCACCGGCCTGTTCCCGGCCGCGGGCAGCCTGCGGGCGGACGACATCAATTCCAGCACCGGCACCACGGCGCTGAACTTTCTGAAGACCGCGGTGGGAGCGCGCGCGGCGGCCCTGGGCACGGCGTACACCGCTCTGTCGGATGACGCGGCGGGCTGTTTCTGGAACCCGGCCGGCCTGACCGACGCCCCGGAGCGCGAGCTGTTCTTCACCCACCAGCGCCTGATCGCCGATATGTCGCAGAGCGCCGCCGCCTACGTGTTCGATGTGGACCGCTTCAAGGTCGGCGTGTCGATGAACTATTTCAGCGCCGGCGAGCTGGAGCGGCGCGAGACCAACTCCGTGGAGGCCCAGGGCACGTTCAGCCCGTTCGACATGGCCCTGGGGGTGAGTGCGGCCATGCGGGTCAACGAGCTGGTCTCGGCCGGGGTGACCGCCCGCTGGGTCCACGAGAACCTGGACTCCCAGACCGCCAGCGCCATGCTGTTCGATATCGGGGTGCGCTCCCGCACGATCATCCCCGGCCTGAGCGCGGCCCTGAGCGTGCGCAACCTGGGCACCCAGCTCAAGTACGAGAACAAGGGTTACGACGCCCCGCGGGAGGTGGCGGTGGGCGCCTCCTACCACAAGGGCCTGCCCTGGGCGCGCGGCGCGGCCACGGTCACGGCCGAGATCGTGCGACCCAACGACAACGATGCCCGTCTGGCTTTCGGCGCCGAGTACGGCTGGCGCGAGATGCTCTACGGCCGTGTGGGCTACCGCTCCGGCCTGAACAACGAGGACATGTCGTTCGGCTTCGGGATAGTCTACATGCAGTTGCGCTTCGACTACGCTTTCGTGCCCTATGTCGAGGGCCTGGGCGATTCGCACCGTTTCAGCTTCAACTACAGTTTCTGAAGAGTGATTTTAAATTCCCCTCGTTCCCCCTTTGGCAAAGGTGTGCGCTCGATGCCCCGTGCAAGTTGAGGGCCCCAGGGTGCGATCCCCCCTTTCGTAAAGGGGGGGGCATAGGGGGGATTGAAGGTTGGATTCTTATACAGATACCGAGTTCGTTCCACTTCATGTGACATGACATGCGCTCCTGTCTTATCGGCCCGGGCGCGAGATCGGATATAGCACTAATGACAAGCCCCGCCACGCAGCGCCTGTTCCTGTATGACATCGACGGCACGATCCTTTCGACCAACCACAGCGGCTACCGCAGTTTCGTGCGTTCCTGCCGCGAGGTGCTGGGGATCGAGGGTCCCATCGACGGCATTCACATGGCGGGCAAGCTCGACCGGGTGATCTTCGAGGAGATCGTCGCCGCCTACCGTCCCGAACTTTCCGGGGCCGACCTTCTGCCGCACTGGGAGACTTTCCGCGACGGTTACGTACGCTACCTGAGGCAGGAGAGCCTTAACCCCAGCGAATGGATACTCTACCCCGGGGTGCGTGAGCTGGTCGAGATGTCGCAGGGGCTGGGCGCTCTGGCCCTTCTGACCGGCAACGTGCGCGAGGGGGCGATGATTAAGCTCGCCACCCTGGACATGGCGCGCTATTTCCCCACCGGCGGGTTCGGCGAGAACTCGATCACCCGCGAGCAGCTCGCCCATCTGGCCTATGACGAGGCCTGCCGTCACTTCGGCGTCACATTCCCACCCGAGCGCAGCGTGGTGATAGGCGACACGGTGCGGGACGTGCGGGCCGGGCAGGCCATAGGCGCACGCACCCTGGCCGTGGCCACCGGCACGGTGAGCGAGGCGGACCTTGTCGCGGCGGGCGCCGATCTGGTGGCGCCGGATTTCCTTTCCGCACGCGCCGAGGTGGAGAGTTTCCTGGCCGCCCTCTGATTTTTTCCTCCCGAAAAGACAAATGCCGCCTCTCGAACGGCGGGCAGCTTTTTTTGCCGCCTGTGGCCCGCGCCGCAGGTGGCGAATTTTTTCCGGGCCCCTTATTCTTTTGCAAAGACTAAAGATACGCCCGAGCCTGCCGATAACTCGTAATAGAATACTATTTTACATATTCCGTCTTGCCCGAAGCGACAGCGGGATTCAACCTTGAATCAAGGTCCCGGGAGACACCACACATGGCTGTAACAGAGATCCCGACCGGTGGCGCCGCTTACCGAGTACAGCCTCTCGATAAAGACCAGGCCTCGCAGCAGGATATGTACAACCGGCGCGAGAAGAAGGAAAAGAACCGGAAGCAGGAAAGTGAGAGGCAACTTCGCGCTCAGGAGAAAGGCCGTATCGACCTTCTGGTCTGAGCCTTGACGGCAGAGCTGGATAGCTCCGAAAAATCGAAAGCCGCCCGGACAATCTCCGGGCGGCTTTCTCTTTGTTGCGGGTCCGTCGGCGTGACTCGTCCCGGCGGTCAGGGCAGGAATTCCAGGCAGTCGCGCAGCACCTTGGCCGGGCGCTGGGAGGCGTCGATGTAGTGGATCACGCCGGAGTCGAACTCCATTTTCCCGTTGAACTTCGGGTCGTAGAACGAAAGAATCTTGCCCAGGTTCTGGAAGAAAATGTCCAGTCGTTTGCCCACGGACACCGGGTCCTGGTCGTCCTTGCGGCCTTCTTTCATGGCGCGGCCGGTGATCCGGGCCACAGCCACCTCGCGCGCGGCGGTGATGTGCAGCACACCCTGGATGTCGACGAACGGTGCGATCATCCCGGCCTGCTCCACGTTGCGCGGCAGACCGTCCAGCAGAAGGTAGTCGGTGGCGGGATTGAACTTGCCGTCAGCCACCAGCTTCTCCAGGTTTTCGCGGGCCAGGCTCACCGTGGTCTGGTCATCCACCAGGGCGCCCGATTTCATGGTGCGGTCGATCCCCAGCTCCAGCTCGGAGGCCGTGCCGTCCTTGACCCGCCCGACCAGAGCGCGGAACATGTCGCCGGTGGAGAAATGCAGGTAACCGGGCAGGCAGCCCACGGCCTTGGCGTTGGTGCCCTTGCCGATGCCGTTCGGTCCGAAAACGAGGAAAGTCTTGAATGTGCTCATGCGTACTCCTTCTTGCGGGTGCTGCGGTCAGGTGTACAATTTGGAATCAGCGATACAAGTTGGTTTCATCTGCGGCAGGATGTATGATTAAGATAGGGCGAGACGCATTTTTTTTCAAGCCATAAACCGGATTCAGGCATTGACAGGCGCGGGGAAATTGAGTATAATGCATTATATTTATATGCAACGATAGTTCCCGCGTGGTTTCTGTCACAAGGAGGCCTGCCTTGTCCGAGAGTAAGACCCAAATCACCACCTACATCCTGGTCAGCCAGAAAGAGAAGCTGAAGAACCTTTCGAGCAAGACCCGCGTGCCGGTGAGCGAATACCTGCGCGAGGGGATCGACCTGGTGCTGGACAAATACCGCGAAGAGATCAACATCCAGAAATTCCTGCCTCTCAAGTAGAGGCCCCGCTACCCCGCGCGCAAGCGAAAGGAACCCGGGATGCAAGAGTTCACCGATTTCCTGGCCCACTTGGAGCAGAAACTCTCGACGATCAAGGTGATCAGCGACCTGCTGTACGCCAAGATGGGTGATACGGCCGACCTGAAGGACGAGGACGCGATCGTGCATTTCCGGGCCAGCGAGGTGGAAAACCTGCTGGTCACCCTCGAGGGCTTTGTCGAGGAGCAGGATGCGCTGATCCGGGAGTTCATCGATAATTACCGTCGTCAGAACAGGCTGGAGAACATCACCAAATAATTCGGCCCGAAAGCTGTCAGCATGAAGATATCGAAGGGGTTGCCCCCCGGAATGATGTTTGTGGACGAGCGCCTGCGCGAGGTGGTCGATAAGCTCGGAGACCTTCAGGATGACGATATCCGCGAGCTGGAGGTTTTTGTCGACTACCTGCTGCACGGGCCCGAGAAACTGCCCCCCCGGCACGATAAGGAAAACGCCCGGATATACGATTTCATGAACGGCGGCCTGGAGGGGCGGACGGAGCGGGACAAATAGCCTTCGCCGCGCTCCCGCCGGCAGCGGGAGATTTTGCCCCTCTGGTTTGCATTTATTTCACCTGCAAGAGAATCCTTGCTTTTCCCCGCAAATCAAAACTATCTTCCAGCATCCTGACTCGCCTTCGGGCAGCGCAGCGCGAAATGCCCATGGGCACTGTATCTGGCCCACCACCACCCCGGAGAGCCGCCGATGAGTGACGGTAAGGAATTCAAGCCTTTCGTACCCGCCGACACCAAGATGAAGGAATTTACTTTCCGCGCCCTGTTCTTGGGAGTGGGGATGGCGGTCGTGCTGGGAGCGGCCAACGCCTACCTGGGAATGAAAGCCGGACTGACCGTCTCGGCCACTTTCCCGGCCGCCGTGGTGGCGATGGCCGTACTGCGGGTTTTCCGCGGCAGCGTGCTGGAGGAGAATATAGCCCGGACCACGGCCTCGGTGGGCGAGGCCCTGGTGGCCGGGGCGATTTTCACCCTGCCGGCGTTCATGATCGCCGGGGTCTGGACGGATGTAAACTACTGGGACAGCACGCTGATCATGGCCGTGGGCGGTGTACTGGGCGTGCTGTTCGTCATCATCCTGCGACGGCCCCTGGTCGAGGAGGCCGACCTGCCGTTCCCCGAGTCCAGGGCCTGCGCCGAGGTGGTCAAGGCCGGCCAGCACGGGCAGACCGGGGCCAAGTACGTGTTCGGGGCGATGGGTCTGGCCGCGGTATTCGAGTTCTTCAAGAACGGCAACGGCATCCGGCTGATCCGTGAGAGCGTGACCAGCTATTTCCCGTTCAGAACCAGCCAGATGGACCTGTTTCCCGGCACCTCCGCCAGCGCCGGGGCCTCCTACGGCGGAGGGATGCTGTTCCAGACCCCCTCGGCCTCGCCGGCCCTGGTGGGAGTGGGCTACATCATCGGGGTGCGGCTTTCGGCCTGGGTCTTCGGCGGCGGCGTGCTGGGCTGGCTCGTTTTCATCCCAATCGCCATGTTCTTCAACGGCGGCCTGGATGTCTACCATGTTGCGGGCCAGGACTGGCTCGAAATAGCCAACCAGGTCTGGCGCACCCAGGTGCGTCCGTTCGCTGTGGGCACCATGCTGGTCAGTGCTTTCTACACCCTGGCGCGCATGCGCAAGCCGCTGATGGACGGGATCGGCAAGGCGTTCTCCGATTTCCGTCTCAGCCAGGCCGGGAAGTTCAAGCCCAACCGTCTCGAGACCGACATGAATTTCAAGTGGGTCACTTTCGGCATAATCGGACTGGTGATCCCGATCACGGGCCTCTACTGGTATTTCTCGGGCAACTTCCTGAGCGCCCTGGTGGCCGCGCTGGTGATGACCGTGGCCGGATTCCTGTTCAGCGCGGTGGCCGGCTACCTGGTGGGGCTGATCGGCGGCTCGAACAACCCCATCTCGGGCCTCACCCTTTCGACCCTGCTCGTGGCGGCGCTTCTGATGGTCTGGATGGGCACCACCGGCATGGCCGGGATCGCGGCCGTGCTGGGAGTGGCGGGCGTGGTCTGCTGCACCGCCGGCATCGCCGGAGACATGCTGCAGGACCTCAAGGTCGGGCATATCCTGGGCGGAACGCCCAAGCACATGGAGGTGGCCGAGATAATCGGTGTGATAGCCGCCTCGCTGGTGCTGGCCGGGCCGCTCTGGCTGCTGCACAACTACACGCCCGGCGGAATCGGCGGGGCCGAGCTGCCCGCGCCGCAGGCCGGGCTGATGGCCCTGATGGCCAAGGGCATCGTGGGCGGCGAGATGGCCTGGCCCCTGGTGATCATGGGCGGCTTTTTCGCCCTGGGGCTGATCCTGGTGGGCGGCGGCTCGCCCATGCTGGTGGCCGTGGGCATGTACCTGCCGTTCAACTCCACTTTCGCCATTTTCGTGGGCGGGGCGATCAAGTGGGTGCTCGACCTGCGGCTGCGCAAGCGCAGCGAGAAGGCCAAGACCGCGGCGGAGAACAACGGCCTTCTGCTGGCCAGCGGGTTCGTGGCCGGAGAGAGTCTGACCGCCGTGCTCCTGGCCGTGTTTGTCTTCCTCAAGCTCAATTTCACCACCAGCCCGATGTTCGACTGGGCCTCCGAGGTGGCCAACCGTCCCGTGGCGGCCTGGTATGAGTCGTTCACCGGCAGTTTCGGCTGGCTGATGCCCTGGCTGGCCCTGCTGATTTTCATCCCGCTGACCTGGATCCTGATCCGCATCCCCGCGGCCAAGGCCGATGAGGCGGACCGGAAGGACTGACGCCCTGTAACCGAGGAAGATTCGGACCATGCTCCAGTCTGTGAGTATCTACCTGGGCGGCGTGCTGACTTTGCTGCTGGCGGTATTCCATACCCGGTTCCACCGCGTGTTCGGCTGGGCGGAGGATTTCGGCGGGATATCGGTCGCCAACCGGCGGATTGTGTACACGATCCACGTGGCCCTGTACCTGCTGCTGTTCATGCTCGGGGGCCTGTCTCTGGTCTATGCCCGCGAGCTGGCCGCGGCGGAGGGCCTGGCCCTGGGTTTCGACCTGCTCTGCGCGGTGTTCTGGGCCTGGCGTTTTGTCTGGCAACTGGCCTATTTCAAGCCGCCCGCGGGGCGGAAAAGGCCGCCGCTGGCGCTGGCGATGACGGTTGCGTTCCTGCTGCTGACAGTCTGCTACGCGTTGCCGGTACTCTGCCGTTTCCTCTGAGAGGCCCAGTGCGGAGCGAATGATTCTGTATCAAAACCGGCCTCGATCCGGTTAAGCTGGATGCGGTCCCGTTTCGTTTCCAACCGTTTTTTGAGAGGCGGCGGTTTTGATCACGGAGCACCCCTACCGTCCCAGGCTCAGGAACGACCTCGACCTGGTGCCCATGGCCACGGAGGACGGCACACGTCTGATTGTGGTGCGCGACCCGCTGGAGCTGGCCGGAGCTGACGGCGCCCTGGCGCTGCGCGCCGAGACCGCCCCGGTGCTGCGGCTGCTGGACGGCAGCCGGACCTTGGAGGACATCCACCGCGCGCTCTGCGCGGTCGCCGCCCCCAAGGGCGGCCAGGCCACGGCCGAGGCCATCCCGCAGGACGCGGTCCAGGGGTTCATCCGGCAGCTGGATGAGGTTTACCTCCTGGACAACCAACGCTTCCAGGCCGCGCGCCAGTATCTGGTCCAGGCTTTCCTGAACCGCAGTCAACGCCCGGCCGCCCTGGCTGGCAAGTCCTATCCCAAAGAGAAAGCCGCGGCCCGCGCCTGGGTGAGCGAGTTTCTGGGCCCTGGTGCAGGCGCTGCGCCCCTGGCGGCCATGCCCCTGGCCGGGCGCGAGATCGCGGCCCTGGTGGCCCCGCATATCGAGCTGGAGGTGGGGCGCAAGCTGTACGCCGCGGCCTACAACACCCTGCGGGGACGGAGCTACGACCGGGTGGTGGTCCTGGGGGTGGGGCACAACCTGGTCGATGGGGTCTTTTCCATCACGGACAAGGACTTTGTCACCCCCCTGGGCACAGTGCCCACCGACCGTCTGGCCGTGCGCTCCCTGCGCAGCGCGGCCGGGGCTCTGGCCGCCCCGGATGATTTTGTCCACCGCGGCGAGCATTCGATCGAGTTCCAGGTGGTTCTCTTGCAGCACGTGCTCGCCGGGCCGTTCAGCCTGGTGCCGGTCCTCTGCGGCAGCCTGTACGGCCCGCTGATCGAGTCCGGGGTGGGGCGTCCCTCCGCGCTGGAGGCCCTGGGGCCGGTGATCGCTCAGCTCGCCGCACTGCTGGATTCGCCCGCCTGCCGCACCCTGCTCGTGGCGGGGGTGGATTTCTCGCATGTGGGGCTGAAGTTCGGCGACCGCAAGCCGGGCATCCAGCTCACCCGCGAGGCCGCCGCCGTGGACCGCCAGCTTCTGGCCGCCCTGGCCACGCGTGACATTGAAACGTTCTGCCATGCCAATGCCAAAGTACGCGACCGCTACCATGTCTGCGGGTTCTCCACCCTGGCCCTTCTGCTGGAGGTGCTGCCCGCGGGCTGCCGTGGTGTGGAGCTGGGCTACCAGACCTGGCACGAGCACTCGACCCAGAGCGCGGTGAGTTTTGGCGCGGCGGCGTTCTATAGGGAGTGAGGGGGGGTGAAGGGATAAGAGCGGGTGGCAGGGGAGGGGCAGGTTCTTTTCATGTAGAGGCACGGCATGCCGTGCCCTTTTGGTTTTCACTTCCCCCTTTGTTAAGGGGGGAACAGAGGCGGCATCCCGAACCTGCCGTAATTACTCAGTCTGCGGTTCCTTTTGCTTTTTGCCTCCCCCTTTGGAAAAGGGGGATTGAGGGGGATTTATCCAATAACGCCTTTTCTTTCCTCAACTTTTCGGGCTATCTCCTGTACCACGGCCTCTGTTTCAAGAAGCACCTGACGGCTGTCGAAGCGCAGAACAAGCAGCCCCCGACTTCTCAGGTGCTCATCGCGGATTTTATCCTTCTCCGCCTGCTCCGGCTCCAGGTGCTGGCCGCCGTCCACCTCAATCACCAGAGCGGCGGCTGGAGCGTAGAAATCCACGATGTAATTTCCCAGGGGTTTCTGACGGTAGAACTGCACCCCGTTGATTTGTTTCCTGCGCAGCCTTTGCCAGAGACGGGTTTCGCTGTCAGTGGGCCGGGAGCGCAGGTCGCGGGAGAGGTGGATTAGATTGTCGTTGTAGTCGTACATGGTGGTTTATAAGGTGATAAAGCGGACTGTCTGGTTAAATCCCCCCTAACCCCCCTTTGCTAAAGGGGGGGGAAAGCCGAAAAAGCAGGCTTTAAAGCCTCCCCCTTTGGAAAAGGGGGATCGAGGGGGATTTAATAGAATTAATTTTTCTTTTCCGCTTCTTGTATTCTGTTTATGAGGAGCGGATTTTGTAAAGTGATAAGGCGGACTATCTGGTTAAATCCCCCCTAACCCCCCTTTGCTAAAGGGGGGGAACAGAGGTGTGCTCTGTCACTTGCAGGTTATGGACAGTATCCCGATGATTACTCCACCCAAGCCGGTCAGAAGTGTAGTGACTTTCATAAAGAATTCCCACCGCTCTTGCCTTTCATTCCTTATTAATTCTCTGACATGTTGCCTGCCGAGCCGAGTCAAGCGTTTACGACCATAATCTTCTTCCCAATATTTCGTTTCGGAATAATCGGGCAATTCAATGTCGTATTTATCTGCTTTTATTCTAAATAATTGTGTCAACAACTCATCTATTCGTGTTTTTTCGGCGCTGCCATAATAATGCCATTCGTCTTCTCTTTGCCTTATGTCATCTTGGCTTTTATTCTCGCTTATGGCTTGTCTAACAAATTTGGAATAATCGTTATCTATCTGATTTAAATTTCGTCTAACTTGTTTCATTTCCTTCCTGATTTTTCTCTTATCAAACATTTTGTCTCCTTTTATTGGTAGTTAATTTAACGTAACACAGGAATCATAGCTTTTTCAAGGAAACAGTACACCTTCTCCTTCCCCCTTGACCCCTGTCCCCCCGGCATGTATATTTCCCGAAACCAATCGAAAGCTAACGAAAACCCAGGCCGCGGCGCAGCACCGTCCCGCAGCAGAGCGCCCGGCCGCGGCTTTCACCGCCTCCCACGCCCAAGCCCGGAGCGCCACGTGTTCACCGAGGAAAGACAGCAGAAAATCCTCGAACTGCTCCAGAAAAACGGCCGCCTGCATATCGCGGAGCTGGCCCGCAAATTCGCCGTGAGCGAGGTCACCCTGCGCGCCGACCTCAGCAGTCTGGCCCGCCAGGGCTACCTCACCCGCACCCACGGCGGCGCCGTGCTGCGCGAGCGCAGCATTTTCCCGGGACGCGCCTCGCTCAGTTTCGGCGACAAGGCCGTGGCCAATCTGGAGGCCAAGCG
>JAJFUG010000049.1 GCA_021372515.1 bacterium | reverse complement strand
GGCCCATAACCTGCGCGCGGTGGCGCGCGCGGCCGGGGAGAGAGTAGGCCTCACCGCCATGGTCAAGTGCGACGGCTACGGGGCGGGGGCGGCTCCGGTGGCCCGCGCCTGCCTGGCAGCCGGGGCGACGCGCCTGGCCGTGACCTGCCCGCGCGAGGCGTTCGAGTTGCGCGCGGCAGGGATCGAGGCTGACATTCTGGTGCTCAATTTCGACTGCGCCGAGGCGGGGGCGCTGGTCGCCGCAGGCTGCGAGGCCGTGGTATACCTTCCGGCCCAGGTCGGGGCCCTGGCTGGCGCTGCACGCGCCCAGAGAGTCCGGGCGAGGGCGCACCTCAAGGTGGACACCGGGCTCGGGCGCTACGGTGTGCCGGTGGAGGAAGTCCGCTCCCTGCTGGAGCGCTGGCAAGGGCATCCCGATCTCGAATTTGTCGGCCTGATGACCCATCTGTCCCATGCCAACGAGCCCCTGGCCGATTCGGTCAACCGGGCGCAGATCGAGTTGTTCGAGCATCTGTCCCACTCGCTGGGAAGCCTTCTGCCGCCCCAGGTCCACGCGGCCAACTCGGCCGGGCTGGCGCGCTATCCGGGCGCGGCGTTCAGTTTTGTCCGCCCCGGGGCGGTGCTCTACGGCCTGCGGCCCTATCCGGGGATCGCCGATAGCCTCGACCTTCGCCGCGTGCTCGCCTGGAGCGCCCGGGTGGCCCAGGTGCGCGAGGTGCCCACGGGGCGGCGGGTGGGCTACGGCGGGATGTTCATCACCCGGCGGCCCAGCCGGATCGCCACCGTGCTGGCCGGCTACGGGGACGGTTACCCGGGGAGCCTCGCCAACCGCGCCCGCGTGCTGGTGGGCGGACGCAGCGCACCGGTGGTCGGGGCGGTCAGCATGGATTGTATCTGCGTGGACCTGACCGACCTGGAAAATCTCCCGCAGCCGGGGGATGAGCTGGTGCTGCTGGGCGGCGCCTCCGGAGCGCGGGAGAGCGACGGGGCGGAGTATATCAGCCCGGAGGAGCTGGCCGCCGCGGCCGGCATCTCGGCCTACGAGTTCATCACCCGCATCGGTCCGCGGGTCTGCCGAATCTACCGCACTGCGATTTGAGCGCTGTTTCTTTTAATCTTATCTCAATATATTGGGAGTTGAAAAACTCTGGTTTGATCGTGCGGCATATAACCGGTCGGGATTGTTGTTTTCACGGGCACACCTGGATGAGCCTTCAATACGGGTTTTTCATTCCATGGTGACCGGGATTGTCGTAGGGGCACGGCTTGCCGTGCCCGAAAAGCCTTTTCGGTCGAGGCATGCCTCGACCCTACGAAAGGAGAAGACCCAATGTGTAAGAGAGAGAGAGTATATTGGGTATTGGGTATTCTTATATCAGCCACGGTTGTTTTTCTAATCATGAAACAGGTGGATTCCGATGCTGTGGTTGGATTTCTTGGTGTGCTGATAGGTGCCGGGGTTTCATCTGCTACTTCCTTCCTTCTTGCTAACCGGAGTTATAGACAGCAATTGGCTATGGCTGCTTTAGATCGACGCCTTGCTGTGCACCAGCAAGCTTATATTAAGTGGATGGAGATCATTGAATCGTATCGAGATAAGGAGAAAGTATATAAAGTTGTAAAAAATGCCAATGCCTGGTGGAGACAAAATTGTCTTTATCTTGATGCACAATCTCGTATAGCTTTCAAAAAATGCATAGGTGCCGCGGAGTTATACCCTGAATTAAACGTAGGGCCGGATGATCCCGAAAAACGTAAAAAGATTAAAGAGTGCAATGAAACTATTTGGGAAACAGGCAGAATTATAGTACAAGGAGTAGCTTTACCAAACCTGGAAGATGAGACTGGGCTGAAGGAAAAGGAACGAAAAAATGATGGAAATAGTTAAGCCATTTTTAATCATGACTGGAGAACCTCGATGCAGAGACGACAGTTCGTGCGGCGCAACCTGGCCCTGGCCGCGGCCGCGCCGTTTATAAGCCCGCTGAGCGCCGGAGCGGTGGAGGCCGGTTCGCAGCCGGAAAGCTTCTCGGCCGCCCACCCCTCGGGCCGCCCCCTGCGCCTGGGCCTGGTCCAGCTCGACACCTCGCACCCGGATTCGATCAGCGCGGCGCTCAAGGAGAGAACCGATATCCAGATCGCGGCGGTTTTCGACCGCGGGCTGGTCTACGGCCCCGAGCGCACGGCCGCGTACGCCGCAGACAACGGGGTAAAGCATGTCTGTAAAACATTGGAAGAGATGGTCCCCCTGGTGGATGTGGCCATGGTCCTGGGCGTGGACTGGGACAATCACGTGTCGGACGCCGAGCCGTTCATCCGCGCCGGGGTGCCGGTGTTCATCGACAAGCCGGTGGTGGGCTGCGAGGCGGATGCCCGGCGGTTGCTGGAGCTGCGCACCAAGTATCTTACGCCCGTGTTCGGCGGCAGCACCTACCGCTACAACGAGGCGTTCCTGGCGCTTAAAGAAAAAATGAGCCACCTGGAGGACAAGGTGGCCCTGACTGTCTACGGCAAGATCAACTCCCACAGCCGCAACGACATGCTCGACCTGATGTACTACGGAATTCATGGAGTGGAGACCATGTCCGAGGTGCTGGGGCCGGGCGCGCTCACGGTGAATTACCTCGATTTCTACCGCAAGCAGCACCTGATCCACGTCCACTACGACAACCGCCCGCCGGTGATGCTGGTCCTGGGCTGGGCGCTGAGCAACACCCAGGCAGTGCTCCTCACCGATACGGCGGTGGAGAACGTGGAGCCCACGGTGAACGAGGGTCTGATCTACCCGCGGATAATGGCTGGCATGGCGCGCAGCATCGTGGACCGCCGCGAGGACCGTCCAGTGGATGAGACCCTGGAGGCCTGCCGGGTGCTGATCGCGGCGCAGAAAAGCCGTACTCTCGGCCGCCCGGTGACGTTGAGCGAGCTGGAGCCCGGGGACGGGTTCGACGGGGACGAGTTCGCCCTTGAGTACCGGCGGTTCCGCAACCTGAGCAGCGATGAGCGCCACAACTGGCGCGAGGGTGAAAGGTAGAAGGCTCAGGCCGCTCCGAATCGCCAGAATGGTACGAAAACGGCTGGGAAATGCTTCGATTCGGTCGGATTAACTTTCAGAATTTTCTGTAGGGGCGGGTTTAAAACCCGCCCCTACTTCTTGCGGCCCTCGGGCCGGCCGATGTTATTCATTGCAATTCAAGCTGTTATCACAATCCGCCCAGGCATGTCCCCGCCTTCCGCACCGCCACGGCTTGACAAAGTATCCGGGCCGGGATAGAATGAATCGCAAGCCCAATCCTTCCAAGAGTTTCTGTATGCCGGGAGGCGGGGCCGCCGCCGGCCGCGCTTTCTTGACCGATAGACAAATTATTCCCTGACGGACCGGAGCTGAACCGGGGGCGCGCGCTTGGGGCGTGTCCCCTCCTTCCCGGGGGCAAGCATGAAAGTCAAAGACCTGATGAGCCGCAACGTGGTCTCGGTGACCAAGGACATGTCCATCCGCAAGCTGATCAAGCTGATGGAGGAGCACCGGATCACCGGCGCTCCGGTGGTGGATGAGACGGGCTGCCTGATCGGCATCGTCTCGGGCAAGGACGTTATCAGCGCCATCGACCACCTTCTGCGCGTGCAGCTCAGCCTGGACGAGCAGCAGGAGCACAAGGGCCGTTTCAACTGGGTCGAGGGGATCATGACCCGCGAGGTGCTGACCGCCTCGGAGGAGGATGACGTACGCTCGGTGTTCAGCCAGATGGTCGAGCGCAAGATCCACCGTATCCCCGTGGTGCGCGAGGGCAAGCCGGTGGGGATAATCAGCAGCCAGGACGCCTGCCGTCTGGTCTCGGGGCTGGGTCAACTGTAACTGAGAGCCGAACGGGGCGCGGATGTTTGAGTTCGAGCGGGACAATTTCATCGTGGTCTCGAAGCAGACCCGTTTCCCGTATTCGCGTGGCCTGATGGCGCGCTCGCTGATGCGGGCCGGGATCGGCTCCGAGGACGCCTACACCGTGGCGCGCGAGCTGCAGGAGATGCTTCTCGTCCGCGGGGTGCAGGAGATTGCCTCCGACCAGTTGCGTCCCCTGGCCGCGGCTGTCATCTGCGAGCGTTTCGGCCCGGTGGTGTCCGCCAACTACGAGAAATGGAAACCCGAGTCGCAGTCCATTTTCGTGGGCGACCCGGGCAAGAACGAGCCGTTCTCGCGCGGCATCCAGGCCCAGTCCCTTCTGGCCGCTGGGCTCGACCCCGAGATCGCCCACCGGGTGGCCGAGAAGATCGCCGTGGAGATGAGCGACTGCGGCGTGGGTCTGATCCCGCGCGATGACCTGCGGCGCTTCACCTACCGCACCCTGCTGAACGATTTCGGCCCCCAGTACGCCAATCAGTACATCCTCTGGCGCAACCTCAAATCGCCCAAAAAACCGCTGGTGCTGCTGTTCAGCGGGGCCACCGGCACTGGCAAGTCCTCGCTGGCCGTGGAGGTGGCCCACCGCCTGGGGATCACCCGTGTGATCGGCACCGATACGATCCGCGAGATCATGCGCGGCATGTTCTCCACCGAGCTGCTGCCCTCGCTGTACGAGTCCTCCTATTCGGTCTGGAAGAGCTGGCGCCGTCCTTTCGAGACCCACGAGGACCGGGTGCTGCTGGCGTTCCAGGAGCAGGCCCAGCGCGTGGCCGTGGGGGTCAACGCCATCCGCCGCCGCGCGGTCAAGGAGAACCTCTCGATGATCATCGAGGGCGTGCACCTGATCCCGGAGGGTATCCAGCCCGCGGCCGAGGACCGTGCCTTCGAGATTGAGTTGATGATCTCCACCAGCGACGAGGCCATGCACCGCAACCGTTTCATCGAGCGCGGCCGCAAGGCGGCGGAGCGCTCCTGCAAGAAATACCTGGACAATTTCGAGTCCATCCGCAGCATCCAGACCGCGTTGGTCGAAAAAGCCCGGCAGAAAGGCGTCTTCATAGTCGAGAATATCGATTTCGACGAGTCGGCACACAAGATCGTCCAGTACCTCACCCGCCGGATGGGCGAGCTGGTGGAGCTGGACCTTTCGTCCTACGAATCCGGGGAGGAGGCGACGAGCCTATGAGTGCAAACGGCGGCAACGGAAAGATACCGCGTTTCAACGGCCCGGCCGCGCTCATTATCATGGACGGCTGCGGGGTGCGCGAAGAGGAAGCCTACAACTGTGTGGCCCTGGCCAGAACTCCGTTCCTGGACTGCCTGCGGCAGGGCCTCTGCGTGGGAGCGGACGGCGCCAGCCGGGGCGAGCTGGCCACAGTCACCAGCTACACCGAGCTGATCGCCGTGGGACCGCCGGTGGGCATGCCCGAGGGGGCCAAGGGCTCCACTGCCGTGGGCCACGAGGTCCTGAGCGGCGTGGACTACATCCACCCGATGTTCCAGATCAGCAGCGCCATCCACGACGGGGCGATGGACAACCCGGTGATCGACGAGGCCATCGACTACGCCGTGGCGCACGACAGCGCAGTGCACCTTCTGGGTCTGGTCTCCAATAACCAGGAGCACAGCCACATCCTGCACCTCTACGCCATCCTGCGGCGGATCGTGCAGCGAGGCGGCAGGAAAATCCGCATCCACTATTTCTCGGACGGCCGCGGCACACCGCCCTACAGCGCCCCGCGGTTCCTGGAGGACCTGCGCACCCAGGCGCGCGAGATAATCGGCGACAAGCCCGTGGATTTCCAGGTGGCCACGATCGGCGGGCGCGACATCACCATGAACCGCAGCGCCGAGACCTGGTACAAGACCGAGAACACGTTCCGGGCCATTATCGAGGGGATCGGCCCGCGCGTGGCCGACCCGGAGGAGGCCCTGAAAAAGAACTACGACAAGGGCCTCACCGACCAGTATGTAACACCAAGCGTGATCGGCGATTATCAAGGAGTGGACAACCACGATGTGCTGATCCACTGGAATTTCCGCAAGGATCGCGGCGAGTTCCTGATGCGCATGTTAGTCGAGCCGGTGACCGACCTGACCGAGCGCCTGCGCACCTCCGGGGATGAGACCTACAAGGACCTTGCGCGTTTCGAGCGCTGGAAACACCGTCCGCAGCTCTACTACGACACCCTGTACATCGCCGGTCTGGTGGAGTACTACCGAGGCATGACCTGCCCGGTGGCGTTCCGCGAGCCGGTCCAGGACATCAGCCTGGGCAAGGTGCTCTCGGGCTATGGCTACCACCAGTGGCGCATGAGCGGGGTGGACAAGGCCAAGGCCGTGCTGCTGCTGTCGGGCAACAAGGTGGGCGCGCCGCTGCCCGGCGAGGAGCGGGTCACCGTGCCGCTGCCGGATGACGTGCGCGAGTACATCAAGGGCTACGACCAGTTCAAGGGCGAGGCGGGCTACCGTTTCGAGCCCTACGCCCGTTATCCTAAAATCGAGATCGAGGCGCTGACCGAGAAGCTCCTGGAGGTCATCGCGGCCGGGGACGGGAAGACCGTGATCCTGGTCAACCTGTGCAACCCTGATATGGTCGGCCACACCGGGGATGTCAGCGCGGGCATCCAGGCCATGATGGCGGTGGACAAAGCCTTGGAGCGCATCGTGACCGCGATACGCGACAAAGGCGGGTTCGCCCTGATCACGGCCGACCACGGCAACATCGAGCAGATGATCACCGAGGACGGCGAGCCGAACACGTTCCACACCTCGAACAAGGTGCCGCTTTTCATCGTGGGCCCGCCCAGGATGGAGCTGCGGCAGGACGGGACGCTCAAGGACGTGGCCCCCACGTTCCTGCGTATCCTGCTGGGCGAGGAAAAGCCCGAGGTGCGGCGCAGCATGAAAGGCCGTCTGCTGTTCAGCAACGGCAACTGATCGAGGTGCATCGCCTGCGACCTTGAGACGGTCCGTTCTTCGCAACGGAACTGGCGAGGGGGGAATTCTTTCTGCTTGCCGGTTTGCGGCCCTGGGGCTAACTTTCCTGCCGGGATTTCTGTCCCTTCCCGATTATCCCTTTTGAATCGTCCCCCAGTCGAGGAGGCGCGGGTGCGCTCTGTCCGGTGGGTGCTGCTTTTCTGTCTGCTGGCAGCGTACGGTCGTTCCGCGGCGGCTGAAAGCCCGGCCGGAAGCGGTATCGAGAAGATAGTATTCAACTTCCACTCCTCCAGCCTGGCCGAGTTCGAGGCCCTGGCCCGCCGGGCCAAAGCGGCCGGGGCCACGCACGTGGATGTCTCCGAACTGCCCGAGAAAAGCTGGTGGCAGTTCCCCGACCGCAACGACCCCTACCCGCAGTGGGTGTTCATCAATCCCTCCCTGTTCAAGGCCGTGATCCCCTCCGGGCTGAAAGGCCACCTGCCCGAGGCCCCGGCCGCGGCGTATCTGGCCGTGCTCGGACAGCGCTGCCGGGTGCTGCGGGGCCTGGGCCTCAAGGGGGCGTTCGTAGCCGGCGAGCCGATGATGCTGCCCGAGAGCGTGTTCGATGCGCACCCGCTCTGGCGCGGCCCCCGGGTGGACCACAGCGCCCGCAGCCGGGCGGCGCAGTTCGCCCCGGCGGTCGACAACCCCGAGGTGCGCGCGCTCTACCGCGAGGCCATGGCCGGGCTGATCCGCGCCTGTCCTGAGATCGACATCTTCCGCCTGCTGACCAACGATTCCGGCTGCGGTTTCGACTGGCACGGTGGGCTGTACGACGGCCCCCACGGGAACACGCTCTACGCCTCTGTCCCCACCGGCCAGCGTGTCGCCGGGTTCATGAAAGCCCTTCAGGAGGGGGCGGCCGAGGGCGGCGCCTCCGGGGTGACAATCAGCGTGCAGGGCACGGGCTGGGCCGGGGTGCGGGCCACCGAGTCCGCCGAGGCGGTGTCCTCGCTGGGTAATGCGATGGTCCTCGAAAACCACACCGCGGATGGCGCTCTCTGGTCGGCCCAGGCCGGATACACGTTCTATTTCTCCTACCTCTATCCGATAATCGGCATCCCGCAGCACCGCCGTTTTGTCGAGGAGTTGCAGGCTGCGGTGGCGCGCCGAGCCCCGGTGCTGCTGGTGGACATCGAGGACGGTTGCGGGGACACCTATTTACGGCTCTTCCGTCAGTTTTTCCAGGAGCGGCCCCAGGGCGTGCGCGGCCGGGATGAGTTCCTGGAGCGGTTCGCCGCGGCCGAGGCCGGAGCGCAGAACGCCGCGGCCCTGGCCGGGGTGTGGGACGATATCGGCGAGTCGGTGGAAAGCCACGCCCCACTCAACATGGGCGGGCACATATTCCTGCTCGGGACTACGAGCCAGCGCTGGCTGAACCGTCCGTTCGTGCCGTTTCCCACCGAACTGGCCGACTCCGAGTACACCTATTACCGTCCGTACCTGTTTCAGGCCCGCGCCCTGGAGAACGCCGAGGACCTGGCCGACCTCCAGGCCACCCGTTTCGTGGCCGGACAGGGGGCGGCCTATATTGTCTACCAGTACCTGTCCCGCGCCATGCAGCGGATCGACCGGGCGCGCGGCGGCCTGCAAGAGGTGCTCTCGAATCTGCCGCAAGGCGCCCTGCGCGACAGCCTGTCCCGCCTGGACACCCGCCTGGCCCTTTACAGCCTGCTCTGCCAGGGCGCAATCGATGCCCCGGCTTATCAGGAGAAAATCGACTACGCCCGCGAGAAAGGGCTGCGGCCGGAGCTCAACCAGCGTTTCTCTCTGGACAGCGACCTGTTCCGCCGGGATATCCTGCAGGTGGCGCGCCAGGAGATGGACAACACGGCGCAGATTGCTGATATTCTGGAACGGGCCGGTTTCCCGCTTATCCGTCAGACTGCCGACCCGTCCAGGGAGAACACCTGGGAGTTCGGCCCGGACCTCGTGAAACAGTTGCACCTGAAACTCAGGATCATGCGCGCCCACTGGCTGGACTACGACCGCATCTTCACCCGGCCGAACCTCTGAGACAGGCGGTCCCCGATGGCCAACAACAGGAATAAGACCATACCTTGCGCGGTGTGCGGCAAGAAATTCAAGCCCGATGATGTCCTCCTGCTGGAGGTGGTGCGCCAGCCGGTGTTCGAGACCATCCAGAAAGAGCACCCCGAGCTGACCCGCGAGGCTTTCATCTGCCGTCCCGACCTGGCCCGTTACCGGGGGCAGTACATCGAGGACGCCCTGGAGGAGGACAAGGGGGAGCTGTCGGTGGTGGAGCAGGAGGTCCTGGATAGCCTCGAGCTGCATGATATCTTGTCCGAGGACGTCAACGAGCTGTACGAGGGCAAGCTTTCGCTTGGTGACCGCCTGTCGGATAAAATAGCCGAGTTCGGCGGGAGCTGGTGGTTCATCATCGCCTTTTTCTCGTTCATGCTGCTCTGGATCGGGATCAACGCGTTAGTGCTTCTTTGGAAGCCCTTCGATCCCTACCCCTTTATCCTGCTCAACCTGATCCTTTCCTGCCTGGCCGCGATCCAGGCGCCGATCATCATGATGAGCCAGAACCGTCAGGAGGCCCGCGACCGCCTTCGCTCGGAGAACGACTACCGGGTGAACCTCAAGGCCGAGCTGGAGATCCGTCACCTTCACGAGAAGCTGGACCACCTGATGATGCACCAGTGGGCGCGCCTGCTCGAGATTCAGCGTATCCAGCTCCAGTTGATGGAGGAGGAGATCCTGAAACGCAAAGGGCGGCCCTGAGACGGCTTTTTGCATCCACATTCAGCCCAATTAAACCGGAGTGAAAGATGACTTCTCGCCGCTGGACCCTCCTGAGCCTTGCCGCGCTGCTTTGCATTTGTCTCGGGCGGACGGCAGCCGCCGCCCCCGCGCTCAGTCACGTGCGCGCCGCCGCCGACACGGTGGGCCTGTACTGCAAGTTCGAGCTGACTGTCATGGCGGAGGCCCGTTTCGCCAATCCCTACGACCCGGAGGAGGTGCTCCTGTCCGCCGAGTTTACCGCCCCCTCGGGCAAGGTCTGGAAAGTGGACGGGTTCTACAATCCGACTGAATGGGAAAACCTCTGGATGGTGCGTTTCGCGCCCGATGAGCCCGGCGCCTGGCGCTACGTGCTGCACCTGAAAGACCGCGAGGGCGAGGTGACGGGCGGGGAGGGCGCTTTCCAGGCCGTGCCCTCCGCCTCCCACGGCTGGATCGAGATCGCCCCCAATGGCCGCTACCTGCGGGCTCGGGACGGCAGCCCGTTCTACGGGGTGGGCCTCTGGTACAACGACGGCTTCGCCGAGGGCAGCGGCGGCCAGATCACCCCGGAGGGGCTGGATGAGCTGAAGCGCCGGGGCTGCAATTTCATCAGTTTCTTCCCCACGCCCCTGGAAACCGTGGGCACGGGGGTGGGCCGCTACGAGCAGTCCCGCTGCGCGAGGCTGGACCAGGTATTCGAGTGGTGCGAGGCCCGCGACATACATATCAGTTGGAACCTCTTTTTCCACAGCTACTATTCCGAGACGGTCTGGGGCGGCGGCAATTCCCGCTGGAACGCCAACCCCTACCGCGAGGTCTGCGCGGCCAGGGATTTCTTCTCCAGCCCGGATTCCTGGCGCTACACCGAGCGCATGCTGCGCTACACCATGGCCCGCTGGGGATACAGCCGCAGCCTGTTCCTCTGGTTCGTGGTGGATGAGATCGACGGGACCGAGGGCTGGCAGGAAGGCGACAGCCTGGCCGCCCTGGCCTGGTGCGGTAAGGTCAAGGGCTGGCTGAAAGAGCACGACCCCTGGCAGCGCCCCACCTGCGGCACCCAGTGCGGCGCGTACCCGCGCTACTGGGCCGCGGGCTACAAGCTTTTCGACATAGCCTCGCGCGAGGTCTACGAGGCCCAGCGCTGGCCGATGCCTAAAGGCGCGCGGATCGATGGCAAAGAGGAGCACCCGTTGCGGGCGAGCCTGCTCAACTACTCCGGCCAGACCAGCCGTCTGTGGAGCGAGTTCGGCAAGCCGGTGATCCTGGGCGAGTGCGGCTGGGCCCACACCTATTACGAGCCCTCGCAGCCCGGCTACCTGGCCATGTACCACAACGCCCTCTGGGCCGGCCTGACCAACGGCCTCTGTTGCACGCCGTTCTGGTGGGATTACAACGATTTCATCTGCGACAACCTGATCAACGGCCAGCTCGCGGCGTTTTCCCGGTTCACCGCCGGGCTCGACCTGACCGGCGGATCGCCCGCCCCGCTGGTCTGCCGCGCGGGCAAGGGTATCTCGGCCTGGGCCATGCGTAACGGCGCCACGGTGTTCGGCTGGGCGGTGAACCCGCTCCAGACCGGGATCGCCGGGGAGAAAGTCACGGTGGAGGGAGTGCCGGACGGAAAGTACACGCTCAAAATCTACCACACCTGGCGCGGACGGTTCGTGGGCGAGGAGACTGTGACTGTGGCGGGCGGCAAGCTCACTGTCACCGCGCCGGAGCTTCTCACCACCAACGTGCGGGCCAACCAGCTGGGGGATGATTTCGCGTTCCTGCTCACTCCGCTGCCCTGAGGCAACTTTCCAAGGAGGAAAAGAGCGATGAGGAATCTTCCGCGCCGCGAGGCAGGCCTGGCTGTCCTTCTGGTTGTGCTTCTCTGGAGCGCGCTCCCGGCGGGCGCACCCTCGGTCGTGACCGTGAAACCCGCGGTGAGCGAGGCCCTGCGCCCGCCTGCGCCGGGGGAGGTCAGCCTGGGTGGCTACCTGGGCGGGAAAATCGACCTCTGTATCCGTAACCGCGTGCTGGCCCAGGACGCCGAAAGCCTGATCGAGCCGTTCCGCAGGCGCGAGGAGACCCGCTGGTGGCAGAGCGAATTCTGGGGCAAGTGGTTCACCTCCCTGGCCCTGGCCGAGCGCTACGCGCCCGGGCCGGAGGTGGCCGCGCGCATGCGGGACGCGGTGCGCGGCCTGGTCGCCACGCAGAGCGCGGACGGCTACATCGGCAATTACAGCCCGTCCGCCCAGCTTGAGCAGTGGGACATCTGGGGCCGCAAGTACTGCCTGCTCGGCCTTCTCGCCGACTACGAGTCCCGCGGTGACACTCTGGCCCTTAACGCCGCCCGCCGCGAGGCCGATTTTCTGCTGAGCCAGGTCGGGCCGGGCAAGGCGGACATAGTGCATACCGGCAACTACCGCGGCATGGCCAGCTGCTCGGTCCTGGAGCCCATAGTCTGGCTCTACCGCGCCACTGGCGACAAACGTTATCTCGATTTCGCCCGGTATATCGTGGAGCGGATCGAGAGCCCGGACGGCCCCCGGCTTATCGCGCAGGCTCTGGACGGCGTGCCGGTGGCCCGGCGTTTCCCGCACCCGGAGAAGTGGTGGGGCTGGGAAAACGGGATGAAAGCCTACGAGATGATGTCCTGCTACGAGGGCCTGGTCGAGCTGTATAAAGTCACCGGGCAGGCGGAATATCTGCGGGCCGCCGAGGCCGCCTGGCAGAGCATCCGCGACACCGAGATCAATGTGGCCGGCGGCGGTTCCAGCCGGGAGTGCTGGTACGGCGGCGGGAGGCATCAGGCCCGCACGGCCCTGAGCTCGATGGAGACCTGTGTCAGCGTGACCTGGCTGCGCTTTTCGACCCGCCTGCTCGCCCTGACCGGCGATCCGCGCTACGCGGAGGCGGTCGAGCGGACCCTCTACAACGCCCTGCTCGGGGCGATGACCCCGGATGGCGCCGATTTCGCCAAGTACAGCCCCCTGGAGGGAGTGCGTAACCCGGGCGAGAACCAGTGCGGCATGACGCTCCACTGCTGCAACGCCAACGGCGCGCGGGCTCTGCTGGCCGTGCCGCTCGTGGCTGTGATGGCCTCGGACAGCGGGCCGGTGCTGAACCTCTACTGCGCCGGACGCACCGTGGTGCGCCTTCCCTCTGGCAACCGGGTGGAGATAGTGACCGAGACCGCCTACCCGTTCGATTCCACGGTCACGGTGCGGGTCAACCCGGCCCGGGCCGAGCGGTTCAGCCTGCGGCTCCGGGTGCCGTCCTGGAGCGCGCGGACATCTATCGAACCGGGGCGGGC